>NZ_NOXX01000167.1 GCF_002251775.1 Flavobacterium aurantiibacter | reverse complement strand
TATTGATTTTTAATCAATTATGTTTTTTGTCGTGTACTAAACGAACGTGTTTGTTATTGAACCTGCATTTTGTCGTTGCGTTCCGAAATCAGTTCCTTCTGCGGTTGATGGTGAGTTATCGCCGTCATTTAATGTGGTGTAAGGTGATGGACCGCCGACAACACTAATATTTGGATTTACTCCAGTACCTCGAACGTCGAAATTAAAAGGGTTTTCATCGGCATCGTTACTTGCGACATTAATGGTTGCGGTTCTTGTTCCTGTTGCGCTTGGATTAAATCGAACGGTGAAAAAGCCGGTGCTGCTTGCTGGGATGCTGGTGGGAGGAGCAGTTATCACGGTAAAATCTGCTGCATTTGTTCCTCCAATTGTTACTGCTATTCCAGTAAGTGCAGCTTGTCCTTGATTAAAGATTACGTAGGTAACCGTTGCGGTGCTTCCGTCGGCTTCGTTAACATTTCCGAAGTCGGTTCCGTTAGATACTGCAAAACCGGTACTACCATCGCCAATTCCATCTTGTCCGGTTCCGTCACTCATGGCTATTTCTGAAGTACCGAAAGTTATGATAATACGACCAGGGCGTCCAGCAGATGCCCCTGTTGCGTTTTGTTCTCCACGTCCGCCGCCGCCATTTCCAGTACCTGTTGCGGCACTTGCATTTCCGTTTCCGGCAGCTCCGTTTCCGGATATTCCTGCGTCGGTAGGGCAGCCACCTGCGGCGGTACCGGGTTGTCCTGCACCAGTGGCGCTTGGTCCGGCATTTCCGGTTCCGCCTGTTCGACCACTTCCACCACCGCTTCCTCCAGCTTCATCGTTTGCAGCTCCGCTAGCAGGTCTGGCGTTTCCGCCGGCTCCTCCTGCAAAGCTTTGCGTAATTCCGAAGATACCCGTAGTTGAAGCAGCGCCACCCGCACCACCAGTACGTGTGGTTGTTGTTAATCCGCCGTTGGCAATAATATTTGTATTAAAAATCGTATTTCCTCCATTTGTGCCTGTATTTCCCCCAGTACCTATAATATAATTTATTGTAGAGTTGGGAGTAACTGCTATGACTGCACGCGTATACGCACCACCACCGCCGCCGCCTAATGCCGAGCTTCCGCCCGTTCCGCCTCCTGCACCGCCGCCCCATAGCTCGACGGTGATTGATGTTACGTTTGCAGGCACTGTCCACGTTTCTGTGCCGCCTGGTGAATTGTCGGTAAAAGTAGCAGTTTGAGCAAAGCTCATAAAACTGAATAAGATGGTAACCGAAGTAATAAATCTTAAAAAGTGTACTTGTAATTTCATGTATGGTTCCAAATCATTTGTTCGTCGGCAAAAGTACCTTGCTAAAGTTCAGTTTCAGCGGAATTCGTGTGTTATATGCTATGAGACTATCAGATAAATCAATAGTTTTCAATAAGTTGTGAAGTCTTATCTACGACCAAGCACCTAATTTTCACGATTAAGTGTAGCTATAACGATTTCGTTGTCAATAAACTTTAACTATAGTGTTTACGAGAAAACGAGTTGTTTGGATTTAACTTTAACACTTTTTTTTTCTGTTAGCGGTTGAAGCGGCATCCTGCTGCAAAAATCCTGAAAGGTTTTTGTGGCAGATATAGCGGAAAGCGCGACCCTGATATTTTTGCCGTTGCGCCGACAGAAGCTGCGGGAAAAATGGAAGGGGAACAGCCAAATAATAAAAGAAGAATGAATAGAAAAGCAGTATAAACCGACTCGCATTTGGATTTTTAGCGAGTGACTTTCTGATATTTGAAGCTCTATAAAATAAAAAGACCGTCTGGTGCCGACGGTCTTTTTGGAATTTGGGGAAAAAAGGGTGCCGGATTAATGCAAAATCATTTTTCGGCTGTAAACAGCATTTTCGGTAGTGATTTTAACTACGTAAGCACCGATGCTGTGTTTTTGTAATTTGAAATTAAGTAGGGTAGTAGCGTTTACATCTGAAATGGTCTCGATTAGTTTTCCGCTGATATCAAAGATTTCAACTGCTTCGATTCGCTCATTACCGGCTTCGATACTCAGTTCATTAGCTTGGCTGTTATAAGCTACTGCGCACGTATTCTTTTGAATAGTTTCGACATTAAGCGGGCTATTGTTGAATGTAATTGAGAATCGGTTTTCGTATAAACCTGCTTCTAGGTAAATAGTAGCTTCGCCGTTTTTGATATCGGTCCATGTATTGGTTACGGAGTCGAAGAGGTAGATGTTTTCAGAGGTTTCGAAGTTTTCGATTTCGTCGACTTTAATAATAACATTACCGGTGTTTGCAGCTTTTACGCCAAGTGGAATTACTTTATCAACATCAAAAGTTCCTTCACCATCTATTACGTATTTGGAATCGTTTAGAATCATGTACATATCGGAAGGCGTTTCGTCGAACACAAGCGCGTCGTAGCCGGCATCGTAATTTTCTGTAGCGAATTGATTCATAAAACCAACAAGCAACTGGCGTCTTTCACCTTGAGGAGCTGTGCAGCTGAATTTGAATTTTTTGAAGGTATTTGTTGGAATTTCATCTTCTTCATTACCCGAGTCGTTCGAAATAGCAGAACGGAACATGACATTTGACTGTGCATTTGTTTCGCGAACGAACGCGCGCTGATTGTTGTTGAAAACTATAGATCCGCCGGTTGTATTTCCGGTAACGAAGAAGCCCTGTCCGACTGGGATGTATCTTCCTGCTGTGCGCGTTGAAGAACCTAAACCGCTGCCTCTGGGAGGGTTAACAGGAGGTGTTGAGCCTACTAATGTTAACGCGGCATAACCACCTTGATAATCGGCAACGTTGTGTGTATAGTTGGTGCTGTAGTGTTCCCAGAAGTAAAGTGTTCCGTCGAGAGCACCTAAGTTATCGTTAATGAAGGCGTGAGCGTCAAGTGCCGAAGGATATGGATTTCCACAAAGGTTTAAAAATCCGCCGCCAATGGGTAGTGTTATTTCACCATTATTTGGTTTTCCAACGAAACCGTAATTTTGATTAGCTCCGGCTGAACCAGGGACTTTCATGGTAAAACCTTCGCCTGGAAGCAGGTTACCGTCGACGCCGAGGAACGACCAATTCGCGTAGTCGTTTCCTACGTTTTGAAATTTATATAGCCAATATGCTCCTAGCGTTATTGGAGTTGTGGGTTGTCCGTTATAATCATCAATCCAGTTGATGTTTAGCAAGTTTTCTGGATCTGTTGCATCTCTGAGAACACCACTTAGGGTATATCCGGAATTCGGTGGTGTGTTTGGTGTGCTAACTGGCGAGCACCAGAAATTGTAATTAAATGAGTTTGATTGTCCGGATTGTTCGCGTTCGATACCGCCGATACTTGCTGCATCATAGTCGGAATCTGTAGTTTGAACCAGTTGAGATAGGCCGGTTAAATTAATCGTACCGTCGAGTTTTAGATAATGAGTAACTTCGATTTTCGAGTTGTTTGCAGCCGACATTTTGTTAGCGGTTACATCCAGCCCTAGAACTACTTTATTTCCAGTAGATTCGATGTTGTGTGCCGATTGTACGATGTTCCAAGCGATTCGTGTAGTTCCGTCTACAATAGAAAGGCTTTAAGGTGCATCGGTAACTGTTGCATTATTCCAAACTCCGGGTGTGTACCAATTGCCGTCGGCTGTTGAGCGATAGGGCAGTGGTGCTGTTTGATAATCAACGGTTGTTAGATTTTTCAAAGCTGCTGTGTAATCGTTTGTCGATTGGTCTTTGGCATTGGTGTACGTGTAGGTCGACATTGGGTAGTACGCTTCGAGGTTTGCGTAGGGAATGTCGGCAACTTCATTTTTCGTAACGCTTGCCGGTAGTATAGAACCATTCACGAAATTATTGTTGTTGCGCAGTTCTTGGTTCATGATGTAGCGCAGTTCTTCAGCACTCAATGCAGTACTAAACACACGTACTTCGTCGATACCGCCACGGAAGAATGATGTTGGCGAAAGAGCGTCGGCTCCTGCAATTAAGAATGATTGATTATTTGCGGGTACTACGGGTAAGATTTGAGCTGCTGCGGCAACACCATCGATGTATAAAGTGTAGACTCCGTTTTGTCCTGTAACTGCAACGTTGTGCCATATATCAGCTGGAATTACGGTAGAAGACGTAATTTGCTGTAATCCATCTGCGATGAAAGAAAATTCTAGCTGACCTGCGCTGTTGATTGTGAAGTCGTAACCTTCTGTGAAACTGGCATTTCTTTTTGATACGATGCTTCGGCCGTCTTGTTGTTTTCTTACCCAGGCCGAAATGGTAAAGTCGGTGTTTACGTTCAAAACCGGTCCGGCATCTAGGTAATCATTTACTCCGTCGAAGGTGATGCAACGCTCGAAAGTACGTTCAGGCGCATAACCGAATGTGATGTATCGAGTTCCGTTGAAATCGTATGTACATTCAAGTTTTGAGCCGTTGAATTTCATGATGCGGTATTCGGCTGTTGGGCTGAAGATTGGACTTGATGAGATGAACATTAGGAAGTCGCCAGGAGGCGTAATCGTAGAAGTTAAAAGGGTTGATGGCACTGAAACGGTTACTGTAGCCACATCGCCACCTGTTTCAACAACACGCCAAGTACGTCCAATGGAAACGAAATCGACTTGAGAAGTTAATCCGGAGATTCCACTACTCATATTTACGATAACTGGTGCTTGAGCGCCAAGGGTTCCGTTGTTTGAGCCCCAGACAAGGAACCGCTTGTCGCCTGCAAAAGTAGCTGTATTTGCGCTGTTTGTTTCAGCTATCGTGCTTAAGCCAATAGTGATATCGGCATTGGTATTTTCTGTTTTAGATTGTTTTTGATTAAGTCCGGATAAATCGTCGCGTCCGATACCTGCTACGTTGTAGTTAAATCCTGCGCCGGAGTTATAAACCACATTACCTGCAGAGTCGAGGTAGTTTTGACTGATTCCGTTTACACCTAATGTTATTCCGTATTTAATGGCTAGATACGATTCGATTCTTTGTCGATCGGTGGTGTTATTTCTTGTACTATAGTTGATGATTTCAAGAATATCGCCGTTGTATGAAGCATCGAAAAATTCGCTTCGACCGAGCCAGTATCTTGAGTTCACTATGTCTTTATACGTTGCTGGAAAAACTTCGGTTGTAGTTAGTAAATTACCGTTGCACAGAATTTCCATACGACCGGCGGCCGACTTTCGAGGGTTAAAGATTTGTACTCCTCGGTACGATTTAGTTGTACTGATTTCGCCTGTTCCGTAAGATGTTTGAGCACCTTGGTTGTATGCAAGAACTTCATTAGTATGGCGAACAGAGGTGTTACCCATTTGGAATCCAGTAACGTCTTGGCTGTTTCGGTTAGTTGCGATATCGTCTCCACAGTAGATGTCTTGTGGATTAGAAGCAGAAGTTATTGTACCAGTTGGACGAATAACGATGAACATTTCACTGTTGTAGAAGCCTTGGTTTCCTGACATGGAATTTGCTCCGTTAAAGTTCACAACTGGATTGAAGTTGACGTTTGAGCTCGGGTTATTTCGGAACTTAGGTTCACGAGCAAATCTAGAAATAGCTGTTTTAGTGCTTCCTAATACTTGATCTTGCCAAGTTTGCATGTCGTCGTTGTCGTTCAATGTTCCTACGTTGCTGTTAGCTTTTAGCCGGAAGCGTAAGTTTGAGGTAATTCCGCCCGGAGCTGACGTAGGAACAGGCGCGTTCACAATGTCGGCGCTTACCACAAAGTCGTAGGTACCTTCATTCGGATCGTTACTGGTTACGGTAATTGTTGCTGTTTTGACTCCAAGAACTGTGTTTGGTGTGAAGGTTACAACAAAAGACGCTACGGCACCCGAAGCTAGTGTAGCGGGAACTGGTGTGGCAGTAAAAAGTGCAGCGTTAGGTCCTGATATGCCCACTGTCGTACTAAATGTAAGGGAGTTGGTTCCTAGTGAATAGATGTTAAATGGTATTGCGATAGAAGTTGCACTATCGGTTTGACCGAAGTTCGTTTGGTCGTTAACGGCAGGTGTTGTATCTCCATCGGCGATTGAAATTTCATTACCTTGAATGTCGATTTCACGTCCTGCTACAAGTGCTGCTCCTTGAACTACGAAGTCGTATATATTCTCGTCGCTATCTGTATTGTTGATTGAAATTATAGCAACTGTAGTTCCAGCGACAGTAGGTGCGTAGGTTATTTGAAATGTAGAGCTACCTCCAGCCGGAATCACTGCATTTGGTTGCTGACTTACCGTAAATTCTGGACCTCCTGTTAGTACAACAATTGGTGTCCCTGTAAGGTTTAATGGTCCGGTTCCGGTATTAAAAATCGTGAATGTTCTTGTAATAGTTCCGGGAATAAGAGCTGTTCCGAAGTTGGTATGATTGGTCGGAGTAGTTCCTGAAGCACCGTCCAGAATACTAACACCATTTCCAACTATATCAATTTCTGGTGTTACTCCTGTGCCTCCGGTTCCTGCTAAATCAAAGCTAAATGGGTTTTCGTCGGCATCGTTAGTAACGATCGAGAAGTTGGCAGTTCTTGTGCCAACAGCGGTTGGAGTGAATCGAATGACAACTGAGGTAGATCCGCCCGGCGCCACTGTTGCTGCTGGTGCAGTTGCAACTACGAATTCGCTGCTGTTTGTGCCAGAGATTGTAATTGCGCCCAAGGTTAAATCAGCGGTTCCCGAATTTTCAATGATAAAAGTTCGGTTGAGTTGAATACCCACGTTTGTAGTACCTACATTGGTAAAGTCGGTGGTTTCGGGTGTATTGTCTTCGTCAACGATGTTAAATCCATTTCCAGAAAACACAATTTCTGGAGCAATAATCTCAGCAGCTACTGCTACACGCGGTACGGTAACGCAACCATTAACATTTGCTTCTACGTAGAATAGTGTAGTACTTACTAAGTCTGGAGTGGTAAATGACGTACCGGTCCCAAGAGCGGTGCCACCAACTGCTACATCGTACCAAGATATGGTTCCCGCAGATGCTGTAGCTTGTAGTGTAAGTGGACCGAAATCACTTCTTGAAGCGCCTGTTGTAGAAGTGATTGTTGGGTAGTCTGAAATTACGGCTAATGATCGTGGTGTACCGTTTCCACAGCTATTTGAAGGTGTTACAGTAACGTTACCCGTATCGGTGGTAGTTAATACAGTAACTGAAGACGAAGTTCCACCGGTTTGTTGCGTCCAGTTGGTTGGGAATGTCCAAGTGTAAGTAACGCCTGGTACAGCAGTTACGCTGTAAGATACGATCTGACCTGGACAAAATGTGCTACTTCCTGTGATGCTAGCTGGTTGACTCGGCACTGTGCTTACCGTAACGTTAGCTGTATTATTGGCAGAGATTGCAGTAGAACAAAGAACAGGACTGCTACCGCTTGAAAGATTAGTTATCGTTACAGTTACAGTACCAGCGTTGTTTAAAGTTGGTGTAGTAAATGTGCCCACATTAGATGCACTTACAGTCATTGCAGCGGTAACTCCGTTAGAAGTTACGCTGCCCGATAAATTGTATGTTACAGTGTAGGTTCCTTGAGGCAATCCGGTACCGCTTAAAGTTACAGTAACTGTTTGCCCAGAGCATATTGTAGAACTTGATAAAGTTGTTGAATTTAAGCTGTATGTCGGACAGGTCCATGTTACTATTGCTTGTCCAGGTCCACCAGGTCCGCCTAAACGATCGGTGGATGTTGCGGCACGTGCGCCACCACCGCCACCGCCTATTGCTAAAGCTGTAATACCGTTAGAATCTCCTACAACGCCGTTAGCTCCTGCGCCTCCACCAGTGGGTGCTGTTCCTCCCACGGCTGCCAAAGCGTTATTTCCATTTGATCCGGTTCCAGCGCTACTTCCACCCGCTCCTCCGGATGTTAAAGCAACACCAGCTGAACCTGCACCTCCGTAGAAATTAACTTGTCCGCCTACATTTCCGGTAAGTGGGCCAGTTGCTCCTGTCGCTGATTGGTTATTATTGTTTGCACGTGCACCGCCGTTTCCACCAACTGCTAATAGTGTTGTAGTGCTACCAAACCAAGAAGATCCGCCTGGTGCGCCTATACCCGTGCTTCCTGTACCACCTAAACCTACATTTACGGTATAATTAGTTCCTGCTACTACAGGTATTGCATTATGTCTGGTGTATGCACCTCCAGCACCACCTCCTCCAGCAGAATTAACTCCTGTAACACCACCTCCGGCACCACCAGCTCCCCATAGTTCAACACGAACCGAGTTAACACCCGCAGGAGGAGTAAACACGCCTGTGCTTGTGTATGTTCGACTTTGGGCAAATAGTTTTGAAGAAAGGGCAGTTCCTAATAATAGAATTGCGATAAGCAATAATCGTGTAGTTTTTTTCAAATCTCGGGGCTTTTAGATAATGAATTGATATGTCGCATTTTCAATGCAAGGCTAAAACTACATTAATAAGACATAGGACGCCAAATAAAAAGTGTTAAATTTTAACAAAATCAACGATGAAATGCAAAATATAGCGACAAAATGCGTTTCAGGATTAAAAATGTAAGAAAAAACTTATATTAAAGTTAACGTAAAAGCAGTTGTTTTATTTTGATGGTTCAGCCAAAAGATATAGTATAAAACAAAAAAATCGGTCCCTATTTGAGACCGATTTTTTAAGATATAAGTTGAAGGATTTAGTTCTTAAATGGGAACTTTCTCACATAAACTTCATTTTGCGCATCGTAGATTTTCACTAAGACGATCTGCGTTTCTGCTTGAAAGTCTGTTGCTGTAAATCGTGCTTGTGCTACTTGCTCTTTGCTGTACAACAAACGACCACGCAAATCGTAGATTTCTACTTTTGCGATATCGAATCCTTGAGCTTGTAGCTGTAAATGCTGATTCTGCTTAACTAGTACATCGGTACCTTTTGTAATCGTGCCCACGCCGAGCGTTTCAGCTTGATAAACTATCGTAAAACGCTGATCAAAACTACCTGCTTCAGTGATGAAGTTATAAGCCGATTCGCTTAAGTTGTGCGTGGTTCCACTCACTGCATCGTGTACATAAATGGCTTGTCCTTCTGCAAAAACACCATCGAAATGATCGATACTGATGTTGTAGCTACCACTTTGGGCCGCTACAAATCGCAACGGAACTTGGTCGGTGTTGGCAAACGGAAGTGCACGTGCCTGAATAACCAAGCCTTGACCGTCGATGACACTCGCCAGCGCATTAGTTCCTTCTAACAAAGTACCGTCGTACGATGCATCAATACCGTTACTGGCTCCTTGAATGTAGCCAATCAAAATCTGATTCACCGGTTGGTTTTCTGCCGAAAGGTTCAACCAAAAACGATGACGCTCGATGTTTTCTCTAAAAAACTGATTCTGGTTGTTCCCGGTTCGCATGCTGTTGGTAAAGGTTGCCGTTCCAGCAGTCGATTTCTTTAAAATAAAACCTTGTCCCACTTGGATACTGCCGTTTGGCGTCGGACCACCCGCTGTAGCTGCCGTACCTCCCGAGAGGTTAAACGAGGCATAGTTGGCCGCTGCCGTAGCGCCTTGCTGGCTGTGTGTCCAGAAGTAGATTGTTCCCGGATTATCGTTCAAGAACGATACCGCATTTACGGTAGATGGATACGGATTTCCAATTAAGTTATTTCCAGAACTCGCTACTGTCACTCCAATCGCGGCATTACCGTTGTTCGGTACACCTTGGAAGAGTCCGTTGAAGGTTTGCGGCGTGGTCGGGAAGGTATTGGGAGCCCGAATCATGTATCCTTTAGCCAAATCGAACGTATTTGTACCTGGATTTATCGGATCGAAATTGTTGGTAACTTCGTTTAAGGTGTAGAAACGATTGGTCATTGTAAGTGGCGAGAACGCCAAAAGGTTTTGATTAGCCACCGGCGACGACCAATACACGTAATCCAAGCGGCGCATGCTCGCCTGACGTTTAACTTGAATGGCTCCTGAGTTGGCTATATCGCGCACTTGAATCAAGTTGGCGTTGTTCTCTACAGTGAGTAAACCACCTGTGGCTACTTGTACTTTTCCATCTACTGTCAAATCAAAATTACTGTTTAGCGTAACTGTAGCTCCCGTGTTTACGACAACTCCGCACGCAGCCATATCGGCAGTGATGTTAAAATTAGCATTGAAAACGGCTTTAATGCCCGCAACTGAAAGTCCGTTGCTCCACGAAATGCCATTCCAAACGGTTTGGAACGGTTCGGTGATCGTGAAATTGCGCGTATGTGTTTTCAGTTTACTATCGGTAACAGTTACGATGTAGTTACCAGCTGCAAGTCCTGTTGCAGTTGAATTTGTTCCTCCAGTCGGACTCCAAGAATAGGAGTAAGGTGGAGAACCTCCTGTAACGTTGATTGTTGCTGTTCCGTTGTCCTCACCATTACAGCTTACGTTAATACTACTTCCTGAGCTACTCATCGGTGGATTTGTCGTTACTGTGAAAACTCCAGAATTTAAAGAAGGTTCGTTAGCATGAACGGCTCTAACGCGATAATAATAGGTGGTGTTTGCTGCAAGTCCAGTAACTTGGGTATTTATTCCGTTTACTGTTAGATCATTATAGTTTGCTAACAGCGATTGATTTGAAGATAAAATAACAATGTTGTCAATTCGGTTGGTTCCTCCCGAAACAACGGTAGCTCCATTAACCGCTGTGTTCGATGTTACGAGCCAGCGCAAGAAAACTTGGGCTTTGTTGTTGCAAATTTCAGGAAGTACAATATTATTGAGTACGCCCGATGTAAAGTTATTTGCGCATTGAATGTTAGTGGCGTTAGGGACATCTGTCCAAATACCGCTCGTTCCGATTCTATACTGTAATTTAAAATCTCTTGGTCCCGTGTTACTGGATTGTTGTGCTGATGAAACTCTAATGTTGTATCTGCCGGTTGTTACTAGGTCTATTTGCCACCATTTTGCTGCAACACTTGTCCAACCACTTGTGCTATATGCGTTGCCTGCAACTCCTGTGGTATAGGTTATAGCCACACCTGTATTTACAGATATTGTTTTGGTATTGTTGCCGTTACTGCCACTTGTTGCTGTAGTAGTATTTGTTGTAGCTCTCCATTCGGCTAGGGAAGATTCAGTTCCGAGGAATGTAGCAACTGTAATCACGTCTAGTTTATATGACGCGGGTGAAACACAAGGCGCGCTCCAGTTTGCTTGAAATTCGTTTTCTAAGATGTTAGATGCTGAAGAAGCAACTGCCTTATCGCTTGGGATATACGTGTATTTTAGAATAACTCCAGGATTAACTACAGTAGCTCCCGAACCTGTTGGTCCAGATGTACTTCCACCACTATCTGTTATAATATAAAATTCTTTACCGTTGGGAGCAATAACCACCGACCGGAGTCTGTTATTTGATGCAAAAAGCTCCTGCGGTGTACCTTCAATTGTAGAGCCATCGGCAGATAACTTACTTCTGAAAACACGTCCAGCCTTCAGAGAGGTACTAAAAAGCGACTTATCCCAACCGGGAATCCCACACGAATAACCTTCGTAAACTTTTAGCGAAGATGGAGCTATAGTGGGCCAAGTTAAGTAGCCGCCACTAAAATCGAAAGTGTTATCTACGGTGTAAAAAGTAGCAAGCGGTGGTTGAAAATCGGTGGCGTTGAACGAGCTTTCGGTTTGAGTCGTTGCGCCAGCTCCACAGGTGTAATCGGAGAATGCAATACCATTACAGTTGGTAGCGGTCGACCAATTGCAATACGTGTATGCTCGGTCGTCCTTAAATCCGGATATTCTAGGCCAACCGTAGTTTTTTGCTGCAGTGATGATGTTTATTTCGTCGTCTGATTTCGGTCCGTGTTCGTTCGAATATAGTATGCCGTTGCTTGAAAAGGCAATTCCTTGTGCGTTTCGATGTCCATAAGTAAAAATGTGGCTGCGTACATTGCCGAGTAGTGGATTATCGGAAGGTATTGAACCATCTAAATTCATTCGGAGTATTTTTCCTTCGTAAGTGCTATAATCGTTAGCAATTACCATAGCTGCGGTCGGTAAATCCTGTGAGCGAATTACCAAACACTTGTTGTCGAATTGGTTTTTACCCTGATCGCCAATGGTATAGTAGAGTTTGCCGTCGGGTCCGAATGCAAACTTAGCCGAGTTATGATCATTAGATCCGGGAAGGTTGTCAAGTAAGACAAGCGGCGACGAAAGACTACCGTCGGTTCCGTTGGCAGTAAATGTATAGCGAACAATTCTTAACCGCCTATTAGCGGCAGTGCTTGTGGTGGAATACGTATACGATAAATATATGTAATCGTTGCCCGTACCTTGACCAAATTGTGGATGGAGTATAATACCTAACAAGCCATCTTGTCCGCCGTTGCGCCAAACTAAAGCGCTCATATCAAGAAGTAAATCGACTGTTCCTGTGGCAACATTAACGCGCTGAACACGTTCGCCAACTCGTTCAGTGAGGTACAAGTAATTATCTGGACCATAAACCAGGTCGTAGGGATAATCAAATGTATTGTTGGGAACTAAAAGCGATTCAGTAAAGTTTTGGGCGTACACAGAAATAGAGAAGAAGAGGAGGAGTTGTAATGTAATTTTACGCATAGAAATACCGGTGTGCTTTGATTGGTAATTTGTTTTTTTGTATGGTGGAACACGTAACTTTCAGAGCAAACGGGCTGTCACCTTTTTCTTTATCAAAAGAATGCAATTTATCGATAGAACAAATCGTTTTGTCGATAAAATTCAAAGCTATTTGAAAAGAATTATTGAGATATACGAGTTAAATCAAAGATTAGATTTACAAGAGTTAATTTTTTTAACACTGTTCTCTTTTTTCGACATTCTAAGAGGTTATGATTTTGTGGAAACGGATTTTGCAGCCCTGATAGCATGGAAAGCCCGGAGGTAGTTTTTGTAGTTTTTGTTGATTGGTGCATGCGCCCAACGGAAGCACTGCAACAACAACTAAAAAACACAAAAAGTAACGAGGACTTGGAATAATAGCAGGTAATGCTGCCCAAAAAATAAAAAGACTGCTCAACGGAACAGCCATTTCTTACAAAAGAGAGAGATTTGAACTCTCGTCCGCCTAGCCGGATATGAATCCACCGCGCCTTAGTTCGTTAATGAAGTTCATGCGATGCCCAAGAACCTATAAACGGATAAAGCCCCTACGAGATCGTAAAGGCTTTATTCTTAAGTAGCGAGAGAGAGATTTGAACTCTCGACCTCAGGGTTATGAATCCTGCGCTCTAACCGACTGAGCTACCTCGCCATTGGTTTTGCGGCTGCAAAGATACATTCTTTCTTATGTTACGCAAACCCTCAAAGTATTTTTAATTATTTTTTTCGATTTTGTTGTTTTAATCCGATATTCATTATATTTCGCAAAAATTGACATACCAACCATGGAAGTAAAAGTTAAATACGAACTCGAGTTCCCCATCAATTCGTCGCCGCAACTCTTGTATCAATATATATCAACACCTTCGGGCTTAAGTGAGTGGTTTGCAGATAACGTAAACTCGCGAGGAGAGATTTTTACCTTTATTTGGGAGGATACCGAAGAGCGCGCCAGACTGGCTTCCAGAAAATCGGGCGAAAAGGTAAAATTTCGCTGGATTGATGAAGGAGATAAGGACACCGACTACTTTTTTGAACTCAAAATAATGGAAGACGAAATCACCAAAGATGTTTCACTTTTGGTAACCGATTTCGCCCCAGAAGACGAATTAGGCGAAGCAGCACAACTATGGGAAAATCAAGTTGCTGATCTCAAACATGTTATCGGTTCGGTGTAATTGCCAATCGAATTGTATCTTAGCCTTGAATTATCAAGGCTTTTTTTATGGCAAATGCATACCCAAATCCCGCTGAAATCAATCCTCACAACCGCAGTTTTTTATTCGGCGACGGCGTTTTCGATACCGTAAAAATTCGTTTGGGTAAGGTGTGTTTCGCCGAGTTGCATTATTTCCGACTCATGGCCGCGCTCCGAATTGCCCGTATGAGCATTCCAAAATGGCTCGATCAGGAAACCTACGAAGCTATGCTCTGCGAGAAAGCGAACGAAATTCAAGCCCCAAATGCGCGCGTTCGCATCACTTTTTTTAGAAACGTCGGCGGAAAATACTTTCCGTCAACCTCGCATGTCAGTTATACCATCGAAGCCGAACCGCTCGAACAGTCCGATTTTGCCGCAAGTAACGAGCTTTATGAAGTAGATATTTACCGCGATTTTACGATAACGGCACAATTGCTGTCGACGATAAAATCGACCTCCAAACTCATTCACGTAACGGCAGCGATTTACGCACAGGAAAACGACTGGCAAAACTGCCTGTTACTTAACGAACATAAAAATGTCGTTGAGTTGGTTAACGCCAACTTATTTGTGCGTTTCGGAACTAAAATAAGTACCGCGCCGCTCTCGGAAGGTTGCCAAAACGGCGTGATTCGAAAAACGATACTTACCGACGCAGTTTTAAAAGAAAAATATGCGTTTGAAGAGCGACCAATTTCTGTTTTCGAGTTGCAACAAGCCGATGAGCTGTTTTTTACCAATGCCATTCAAGGTGTGGGTTCGGTTACCAAGTACCGTAAAAAAGAGTACGAAAAAACGGCTGCAGCGGAAATCAGAATGCGTTTAAATGCGCTAATTGCCGAATAATTAAAGATTAATTTTGTCTCGGATCGTCGGGAGCATTCGACCACACAAGGTATTCGCCGCCTTGCTCCATCATTTTTTCTTTCCAAAACTTAGAGGTTGGCTTGCTTAAAATTTTGTTTTTGTAGCTGTTTTGAGTAACAATCCACGCGTGATCGTTCATTTCGCGCTCGAGTTGTTGCGCATCCCAACCGGTGTAACCCAAGAAAAAGCGTATGTTTTGTTTCTCGATTTTTCCAGAATTCATCAGCTCTTTGATGAGTTCAAAATCGCCGCCCCAATAAATACCGTTGCTAATTTCGACACTGTTTGGAACCAAATGTGGAATATTGTGAATAAAATACAAATTATCTTGCTCGACAGGTCCGCCGTTATACACCCGAAATTTTGCTGTAATGTCGGGCAGCAAGTCGCCAATATAAAAGGGAAGTGGCTTGTTAATAATAAACCCAACCGAACCTTCGCTGCTGTGATCGGCCAATAAAATAACCGACCTATTAAAGGAAACGTCGCCTAAAATCGAAGGCTCAGCAATCAGTAAATGTCCTTTATCGAGTTTATCCGCAGTCATGCCATTTGCGTTTGGATAAATTTAACAAAAAAAAGAATTGAAAAACAGCGCTTTTTAACGGTAACTTTCTTAAAATTTTCAAATTTTTACTAATGTCCTGAAAACCAAATTTGAAAAGCAAGTGTTTTTTTGATTTTTTTTGGGCGTTTCGGCAAAACCCAGGCCATTCCCGAACTTTTGCCGCCACGTCTTCCGCTGTATCTTTTGCCTGCGTTCCTACGGCAAAAGGATGTCGCTCCAGCCGTTAACGCAAAAATCGTTACCGAAAAAATCTTCTCGAATTTAGTACAAATAAAAAAGGCTGTTCGAAGTGAACAGCCTTTTTTATATGGGTGTTGTAGTTTTTACAAGCCGCCTTCTAATTCAGCACCTGCTTTAAACTTAACAACTTTCTTAGCTGCAATTTTGATTGTTGCACCGGTTTGTGGGTTACGACCTTCACGAGCCGCTCTTTCAGATACTGACCATGACCCGAATCCTACTAAAGAAACTCTACCGCCTTTGCCTAGTGCGCCAGCAACATTTTTTAGGAATGACTCAAGTGCTGCTTTAGCTGCTGCTTTCGAAATCCCGGCATCTGCAGCCATTGCATCGATTAATTCTGATTTGTTCATAATTTTCGTTATTAATGTTGGTTAAAAATATTGTTAATAGTAACAAATTTAATAGTTTATAAATACCACGCAACAAATTAGGCAAAAACTGACGTAAAAAAGTTTACAACTTTAACATTTGCCGGTATTATTGTAAGAAAAAACTTACTTTAGCTCGTAAACTCTTGTGTTTTCTGCCTATTAAGTCCGTTTATAAAGTCGATAGCACGCACTCTTTTCTTGCCTGCCAACTGTAATTCTTCAATTTTAAGCGCTCCCGAACCACAACCAACCAGCAATTCTTTACCTATAACTTCGATTTTACCCACTTCAATAGAATTGAGTTCGGGTTTTGGTGTTGCTAAAAAGATTTTTGCAGCTGATGTTGTCTCGCCTTCTGCAAAAAGCGTCCATGCAGTCGGGTAGGGCGAGAGGCCACGTATTAAGGCATCTACTTCAGTACAGTCTTTATTCCAATCAATTTTAGTATTGTCTTTGTTCAGCTTGGGTGCTTCACGTAATGTTTCTGTTTCCAACTGAATTTTAGGTTCAATCGTAGCTTGAAAAATTCCATCTAATGTCTCAACCACCAATTCGCGTCCAATAGCTAAGAGTTTGTCGTGCAAGCTTTCAAAAGTTTCCCGCTCGGAAATTTCCGTCGTTCGGTGCATAATCATCGCACCGGTGTCGATTTTATCGTCTATGAAAAAGGTAGTTACACCTGTTTTCGTTTCTTGGTTTATAATAGCCCAATTAATAGGTGCAGCACCCCGGTATTGCGGCAGCAGTGATGCGTGTAAATTAAAAGTGCCGCATTTTGGCATGCTCCATACGCTTTTTGGCAACATACGGAAAGCAACTACTACAAAAACATCAGCGTTCCAAGAACGTAAAGCTTCGGTAAATGCTTCATCCTTTAAATTTGTGGGTTGCAGTAGAGGTAGGTTTTGTTCCACGGCAAAGTCTTTCACGGCCGAGGTGCTCAGTTTTTGTCCGCGACCTGCGGGTTTATCTGCTACGGTTACTACCCCCACTACTTGATGCGTCGAAGTAGTTAAACGTTCCAAAACACCGCGGGCAAAACCGGGCGTTCCCATAAAAACAACTCGTAAACTCATAATTTTCGGTATGTATTGTCGGCTTGTATTTCTATTAATTCACGTTCCAGTAAATGCTGAATCGTAGCGATCAAATCTACGCTTTCCACTTGGAGTTCTTGTTCTAAATCCCGACTGCTTTTACTTCTCTCTTCTAGCGCTTTTAAAATTTCTTTCGATACATCAGGCTTTTCGGCAACGCGCTTTCCTCGGCAAACCGAACATTTGCCGCAATTTTCGGTTAATGGTTCTTCAAAGTACGTAGCCAAAGCTTGCTGTTTGCAAATCGTTTTATCTGCTGCAAATCGTATTACGTGATCTATTGCTTGTGTTTTGTATTCGTTTTCTGCTCGCAGCGATTTAACTACCGCATTGATATGATGCAAACTATCGCGATTTCGCAACAACCGAACACTGCAACTCTTACTTCTTATCAATGTTTCCATGATCGATAGCTCGGATAACTTCGTACACAAAGCAATCAAATCGGCTTCGCTGGTTTTGCTTAATCGACAAATTTTGACAACATTTAATTTTACACTGCCTTCAAATATTCCGGGATGCAAGCGTAAAATCGCTTCTAAAGGTGCTTCTGCTGCCTTATGCATACTCATGTAGCGCAAAACTTCTCTCGACTCAACTTTAAAATGTGCCTGAATTTCGGTACGCGTTTGCATATCGAATTGTATGTATTGCATGCGATCGAGAAAGCGAAGCGAGTGAAACACTTTTATCGATGCCAGCTGGTATTTTTCTGCGAAAGCATCAACATCTAAGCCATAAATTTCTCCAGCTCCAGTACCTTCGGCAATCACAAAATACCGATGCAAATTGTCGTACACCAATTTCACAAAAGCCTCGTCGGGCAAGCTGGCTAAAAATTGTGCTTTAACTCGGTGGATATCCGCTGCTCCGAAGAGCATCACGGCAAAAGCTTCGTTTCCATCGCGACCGGCACGTCCAATTTCTTGGTAATAGCTTTCCATGCTGTCGGGCAAATGCACGTGAATGACGCTTTGCACATCGGGTTTGTCGATTCCCATTCCAAAGGCCGAGGTGGCAACAATAGCTTGCTTTTTATTGTCGGTCCAAAGTGCCGCGTTTTCTTTTCGTTGATTTTCGGGCATCCCGCCGTGGTAGGCAGTTGCCGTTACACCGAGTTGTTCTAATGCAGCTGAAAACTCGGTGCATGCGCGTCGGTTTCGAACGTAGATAATCGCCGAACCGCGATATTTTTTCAAGATTTGTACGATACGGTACAGTTTATCTTCACATTCCCAAACAATAATGTTGAGGTTTGATCGAAAAACACTGCTTGTGAATAGTTTTGGATTTTTGAGTCGGAGTTTTTCGCTGATATCAGCTTTAACTCGTGGCGTGGCAGTGGCTGTAAGCGCAATCAGGGGTGCTTGTGGCGCGTATGCTCTAATCTCTGGAATTTCTAGAAATGCCGGCCGAAAATCGTGCCCCCATTGCGAAATACAATGCGCTTCGTCTACAACAATAAGTGAAATCGGTAACTGCGCCAGATTTCGGCGAACTTCTTCGTTGCTAAGCTTTTCCGGCGAAAGATAAAGTAATTTGTAGTTTCCAAATCGGCAGTTATCGAACATTCGCGTCAGCTCACTTTTTGGAATGCTGCCGCCAATTTGCATTGCTTTAATGCCTTTATCGCTTAAACTATTGATTTGATCTTGCATCAGCGAGACCAAGGGCGATACTACAATAGTGATTCCGTTTAGAAGTAGTGCGGGAAGTTGATAGCAAAGCGATTTACCGCCGCCGGTTGCCATAAATACCAGTGTATCGTTTCCGTCGAGAACACTTTCAATGGCTTCGCGTTGATTTTCGCGAAAGCTGGTTTTATTCCAATACTTTAAAAGAGTTTGACTTACGACAGACAATTTCAGCTGTTTTGGGTGATAAATGCAACACGTTCATCGATGCTTCCAAAAGGAACAGTTTGAAGTTCGTAACCAAAACGTTCATACGTATTTACCAAGATTTCGCCGATTTCTTTTGCTTCGGAATAACTTTCGTAGCGTTCGTTATCGTTTCGGTAAATAGCTTCCCACGGCGGAAAAAAGAAAATTTGGTCGTAACGGTAGGTATTACACGCATCGATAAATTCTTTTGGGTAATGGTCGCCGATGTAATCCAAATAGGCTAGCACATCGGGTATACCACGGTCGAAAATAACCGCATTTTTTGGTTCTTCCTGTGCTTGGTGGTGCTGTTTTATGCGTCCTTCGAGAAGGATACGGCTAAAGTGCAGCGGTTCGGCAATCCACAATTGGTCGATACCTGCTTTTTGAGCCTCGAGTGTAACTTCTCGCGACACTTCTTGATAGCAAGTAAATCCGAGGTTTTCGAGCGATTCTAATACCGAAGTTTTTCCACTTCCGGGTCCGCCAACAAGCGCAATAAGTTTTTGTTTAGTCTTCATAATCAATAAGTGCAAAGGTATAAATTTGCATTGTTTTGTTTTCCATAATCATTCTAAATGCGAAATTTTCTGTTGCAAAACAGAACTTTGCGCCTTTTCCGAGCATTTACGGCGCTTCTTTGTTTTTGGATGCATTTTGAGCTAACTGAATGTCATTTTTAACTGAAGGCATGGAAAGTTATTCTAGTATCTTTAAATTGTAAATATCTGTATTTCAATAATTTGAATGTTAATATTTAATAGTATTTACACATAAAAGTTGCTTTAGGATTACACCTAAGTTTTGGTATCTTTGCCGTTATTAATGTCATGGATAGTAAGACAGAAGAATTTTACAAACGTTTAAAGTTGGAGCTTGAAAACGGGGCTACATATCCGCTGCCGTATCTGTTTAAATTCATTGTTCCAACAAGTAATCACAATATTGCGCGGGTAGAGTCGGCTTTCGATTTAATGGGTGCCGTTATTCAAACCAACACCTCAAAAACCGGGAAATTTACCAGCGTTTCGGTTTCAGTGACCATGCCCAGTTCGCAATCTATAATCGATAAATACATCGAGGTTTCCGATATCGAAGGAATCGTATCTTTATAAGTATGAACAAACCCTACATCAAAGAGAATGCTGCCGACGTTGTGCATCATTTAGAATACAATTCGGAGCGTCAGCATTTGATTATCCCCGAATACGGACGTCATTTGCAAAAGTTGATCGATCAAGCAACGCAGATTGAAGATCGCGCCGAACGCAATAAAGCAGCGAACTACATCATCAATGTAATGGGAACATTAAATCCGCATCTGCGCGACGTTCCCGACTTCCAGCACAAGCTTTGGGATCAGATTTTTATCATGTCGGATTTTAAACTCGACGTTGATTCGCCGTATCCGGTTCCGAGTCGCGAAGTACTGCAATTGCGTCCAGATCCTATGCCGTATCCGCAGAATTTTCCCAAATACCGCTTCTATGGAAATAACATCAAATTCATGATCGATGTAGCAAACTCTTGGGAAGAAGGCGAAATGAAAAGTGCGTTGGTGAAAGTAATTGCCAACCACATGAAAAAGATGTATTTAAGTTGGAATAAAGACACTGTTAAAGACGACGTTATCTTCGAACATCTCTATGAATTATCCGACGGAAAGATAAATCTTACAGGCGGCGAAGAAGAGTTGGTGCATGCTATCGAACTAATCAAAACCAACCAACGCATGTCGAATAAGGTGTATACCGGACAGCCTAAACACAAAAACAAAAACGGTAAGAATTTTAAAAATCGCAAACAACAATAGCTAAATGGGAGTTTTCAAAATAGAAGGCGGACATTCCTTAAAAGGTGATATTACGCCACAAGGCGCCAAGAACGAGGCTTTACAAATTTTATGTGCAGTTTTACTTACTTCGGAAGAAGTTCGGATCGATAATGTTCCGGATATTATCGATGTAAATAAGCTCATTACATTGTTGGGAAATTTGGGTGTTAAAATAACCAAGCACGGAAAAGGCTCGTTTACCTTCAAGGCCGATGAGGTAAATGTTGGCTATTTGGAAACTGAAGCTTTTAAAAAAGAAGGTGGTTCGCTTCGTGGTTCGATCATGATTGTTGGACCGCTTTTAGCTCGTTTTGGTCGCGGATACATTCCAAAACCAGGTGGCGATAAAATCGGACGTCGACGTTTAGATACCCATTTCGAAGGTTTTATAAATCTTGGAGCGAGTTTCAGATACAATCGCGAAGATCATTTTTACGGTGTAGAAGCCCCGAATGGCTTAACAGGTACGTACATGCTCCTAGACGAGGCATCGGTTACCGGAACAGCAAACATTGTTATGGCAGCTGTTTTGGCGAAAGGTACAACTACCATTTACAATGCGGCTTGTGAACCGTACTTGCAGCAGTTAGCGAAGATGCTCAATTCTATGGGAGCAAAAATTACCGGTGTCGGTTCGAATTTGCTTACCATTGAAGGTGTTTCCGAATTAAAAGGTTGTACGCACCGCATACTTCCGGATATGATTGAAATTGGCTCGTGGATCGGCTTGGCTGCGATGACCAAAAGTGAGATTACCATTAAAAACGTAAGTTGGGATAATTTAGGTGTTATACCTAATACGTTCCGTAAGCTCGGAATTACTTTAGAGCGTCGTGGCGATGATATTTACATTCCGGCACATACCAACGGCTACGAAGTTAAAACCGATATCGACGGCTCTATTTTAACGATAGCAGATGCACCTTGGCCTGGCTTTACGCCCGATTTATTGAGTATCGTTCTTGTTGTTGCCACGCAAGCCAAAGGCGATGTGTTGATTCACCAAAAAATGTTTGAAAGCCGGTTGTTCTTTGTAGATAAGTTGATTGATATGGGTGCGAAAATCATGTTGTGCGACCCGCATCGTGCGGTTGTTATCGGACACGATTTTAAATCGCAATTAAAAGCTACTACAATGTCGTCGCCGGATATTCGTGCGGGAATTTCGTTGTTAATCGCTGCCTTATCGGCGAAGGGAACGAGTACCATACAAAATATCGAGCAAATTGATCGCGGCTACGAAGATATCGAAGCACGTTTACGAGCTATTGGAGCAAGAATAGTGCGCGAGTAATTGATTTAACGGTTGTTTTTCGCTGTTAAACAATACAAAAAGCTAGTTTCACATTTAACAACTTTTTGAAAACTTGGTTTAGTGGTGGAAACAGTTAGTATTAATGTTTGCTTGAAAAGATTCTATCTCTTTGTTAGTTAGTTTTTTATTTTATTTTTGAATTATGAGATAGATTTTAATTTGATTTTTATGGTTTCCCCAGCTTTGTCAAGAACAAGTACTTTAGTAGTGGCTATTGTTCTTTTTGTTACGATTTTATCCGGATGTTCTGGTTCTGAAGATTCTGCACCTAGCTTTGGAGTTAGCAGTTTTAGTGTTGTTCAAGATGGCTCTAAACTAAACGTTCAATATACCACTTTCGGTAATGTGAGTGGGGCTAGCCTTTACAGCGTAAGTCCTACGGGAGAAGAAATTCCTTTGGCAACACTTTCGAATCCGTCATCGATTTCGATAGAATCACTAAATCTTCAAGTTGGAGAGACAGTTACTTTACTGCTGTATGCGGTTTCTGATGATACATTGTCCGCTCCTTCTAACGCAGTTTCAATTATCATACAAGCTTACTGTAATGAACCATCAAATCTACGAACAGAAATAGGTTATTTGTTTTGGGATTCAACTATTCCCGAAGGAGCTGCCTCTTATCAGGTTCAATACGGAACTCAAGGCTTTAGCTTAGGGTCGGGTTCAATTTTTACAGTGAATACTCCCTATACAAATAATCTGACTTTTCAAGCAGGTCAGTATTACGATCTATATGTCCGAAGTTTTTGTTCTAACGCTCAAGAGTTCAGCGATTGGGTTGGTCCGCATACATATTTTTCTCAATCTAATCAAAATGTATGTACGGCTCCTACTAATGTAGGTTACAGTGTTGTAGACAATTTTTTTGGTGAACCGGTTGGTGCTGAGTTTACCTGGACAGACGTTGGGAACTCAGACAATTACGAATATAATTTGGTAGTAAATGGTCAATCTCCAAACGCCAGTGCAATTGAACAAGGTACTTCGCCAACAATTACGTATTTATCATTGGTTCAAAATACCGAATACGATTTCTACGTAAGAACACGTTGTATTGATGGAACTTATACGGCTTGGGTAGGGCCATTAAATGTAAACATAGGAAACTAAGCGAGTTAAAATATCCCTTTGTAGCTACTTTTAAAATTCTTCTTCACTATTAGTCTTTTGACAGACAGTATGTAAGAAGAATTTTTTATTTGAAATGAGTTCGATGTAAAAATCGATGTCAGAAATCACTTTACTAATTAGTATAAGCACTGTATTTTCTCTGGTATACCGAGGTGTCTCGAAGAATACAACGAGATAAATGACCGTCTATATTTTTAGCTTACAAAGAGTGTATAAATTGCAATTCTCGAAGATGCAACCTTTGCTTAGTACGTTCTTACAAAAAATTAAGGTCAACTTCAAGTTATCTATTCTTAATTGTAGTGAGTTCGTCCTAAAAATTTATCTCATTATCAATTTTCAACTTTTCTAGGTCATGTGAAGGTGCTGATTCTATGAGAAACTATCTATAAACAAGAGCTTGCCTCAAATTCAAATAATCTTAGTTGACACAAAATAAATGCGAATGCTTCCAAGAGAAATCATCCGCTTTTTTTGCTTCCGCGTAAGCTTCGGTTGTTTCGAAATCATACGCTGCAAGTAATTCGTTCTTAAGCAGCGCGTTTTGACCAAATAGAGTAGTGGCTATAAAAAACGCAAATAGGAAGAATACATTTTTCACAGCCACATTTTTTTAATCTACGAAATCTAAAAATTTTAATCCAAATATGATACCGTCGCCGACAAATCCGCCTTGGTACGAGCGCACATAATCGAGACGTAGTTGGCGAAACTTCCCAATTCCAAGTTTATCTAAACCGATTGAAAATTCTTGATACGGCTTGCGGTCCGGAACGGCTAATTGGTGCGCTCCGAGGATTAAGTTAGTCTTGAGTAAATTCAACAAGGGTATTTTATTGATGAAGTAACCAGCATCGTCGTATTCGGCATGAAATTCTGCGTAACTGTCGTTCGTACTTGCGTCGTAATACGGTAATAAATTGAAAACGTTCAGATAGCGTCCGCCGCTATTTACGTTCGTTTGGTTGCCATTAAAGTGTTGGTAGTCGATGAACGAAATATTTTTGGCATTAAACAACTTCCCGCCTTTAAGGTTCACTGCGAAATTTCCTTTGTTTTCCAAATTAAGATCGTAAAAAATACGACCAGAAACTTGCGAATAATTGAAGTTGGAATCGCTGCCTGCAAATGCGTGTAGATAATTGAAGAAAAGCGTCGGATAATCGGAATCGCGGATTTGAAGTCGGCTATCAGGACGTGTTATATATTTCACACCGAAGTTATACCTCATTCCCAGTGAGACTTTCGCTAAGCTGTGTCGTTCGAATGCAAGCGCATCATCTGTTGGATTTAACGGATTGTTCGAAAGATAGGCATCGTCATTTTTGATCAGGGTGTAATCTGTATTGTTTTGAAGCGCACGTCTTTGCGACCACTCTGATCTCAGTGAAGCATAAAAGCCTGGTGCTAGGTATCGGCCAAATGATGCTGAAACAAACTCTCTGTTGTAGAGTTTCATAAAGTTGTTTTTAAAGAATAAAGTGGCCACCATGTTTACCAAAGGCGTGATGGGTTGCGCGCTATTAAATTGTTCTGTAGCCACGCCTGCCTCAATAAAAAGCGCGTCATAATTAATTCGGTTGAAAAATTGTGAATAGCGCAGCGTATAACGCAGTCGATCTTCTGCAAAACCGTAGTTTAGATTTAGTTTTAAGGACATATATCGACCCGATTCATCGTTTTCTGGTTCTTTTACAAACCCAAATCCGCTGTTAACGGTATATCCTTGAACAGTGTTGAAACCGTAGCTAAATGGAGATACAACGCCGTCGTAGCTGAAACTATACTTTTTGTAAGAGTTTCTGTAAGTATAACCCGTTAAGATGTCGAATGGTTTGAATTTGTTGCGTTTACGGTCGACTGAGTCAAGATAAGTTTTCGAATTTCGGACGGTCGAAATACTGTCTTTTTTCTTGTAATCCGTCATTTCTTCATTGGTAAGCGGGATGGGTCGAAACTGATTCCAGTACGCATCGTCTTTTTTATTCGATTCTTTTTCTACCACAACCATTTCTCTACCAAATAATTTGCGGTCATTTGGGAGTTCAAATTCGTAATTAGAATAAACGTAGCTAAATTTTCCATTGAACTTAATTCCAAAGGCGCCTGCTTGGAATTCTAACGATTGGACGTTTTTACTCCACAAATTATTTGCCTGACTAAATGAAAATTGTTGCTTTATCGTAAGGTTATCGATAAACTCTTGGCGCATGCGGTAGCCTTTTGTGGTCAGGTCAACAGCGTAAATAGCGTATGAATCATCGACAATATAAATAAAACCGTCGAATGTTGGTTCGCTGTCTCGCTTACTGCTAACTTGAATTTTGTAAATCATCTGTTTAGATTCATCTTGAAAACTACCTACGATTTTGTATTTGTAGTAGCTAAACGCTTCGCTGCTAATTGGCGATATCATTGCAGTTCCGAAACGAATGGTGTTGTCGTAGAAATCGTACGACGTACTTCGAGCCGTGTTGTAGCTGTAGCCGTTATCGTTGCCGCTTACTTTTGAGGCAATGATGTTTTCTTTTAGTTGGTCGGGCTTTTGGAATGCGATTTTAGAAACTGTTTCGCTGAGATAAATGATTCCGCTGCCGGTAGAATCGACCATACCGTCGAGATCTCCAACTTCTTGCCCAAATATTTTTTTAGGTAAATCTTTAATTTTGAACATACCACGAGAGTAAAAATCTGCTGTAAATTTTGCGGTGCGTTCCGAATTGCTTTTACGTGCTTTAATAGCCTCGCGTATCATTCTATCCGCCGGATTTTCTTTAGCATTAATCACAACTTCCTGTAAGTTCAGCTCCTCTTCAACCATAACGACATTCTGGATGATAACCTGGTCAGAAACTTGAACAGTTTTCTTTAGTGTTTTATAACCAAGTAATTGGTAAACAATAGTGTAGCTACCTGGTTTACTTATTTGAAGGAAGTAGTTTCCCTGTTCATTTGCAGAAGTTCCGTTATAGGTACCCTCCACCAGTACACTCACGCCTGGAAGCGGAGCGCCCGATTTTTCGGTTATAGTACCTTTAATCTGTGCGAAACCAAACGTAGAAAACAGAAGGATGAGTAGAGCGATTTGTTTTTTCATGATTTTGATGATTATTGTTGTGTTTTTGAAAGATGATCAATTGCTAAACGATAGCCGTCGAGTCCGCAGCCAGAAATAACGGCGATACAGACAGCACTCAAATACGAATGGTGTCGGAACGACTCTCGAGAATAAATATTAGATATGTGTACTTCAATTGCGGGCAGCGCTACTGCTTTTATGGCATCGGCTATTGCGACAGAAGTATGGGAATAGGCGGCAGCATTAATCACAATAGCTGTCGCTTTTTTTCCGGCTTCTTGAATGAAATTAACTAATTCGCCCTCTATATTCGATTGGAGATATTCAAGTTTTGTTTCCGGAAACTGCTGTTGCAACTTCTCGAAAAACAGCTCGAACTGTTCTGAACCGTAAATCTCAGGTTCTCGAGTTCCAAGCAGATTTAAATTGGGGCCGTTAATAATGTATATCATTGGGGAGTGTTTTCGAAATTCAAAAATGCATAAAAAAACCCGTTAGTTACGGGTTTTTTCAATTTGTTACACATTTTAATGGGTTTAGAATTTAAAGCCTATGCCAACTTGAACAGAAGTGTTGGTGACTTCAGCATCTTTAGAAGCTTCAGTTAGCCCCAAAATATAACGAGCGTGTACCGAAATGTTGTCGGTTATATTATATCCAAGTCCGCCCACAGCTGCAAAATCAAATGATTCTGTTTCAAACGCATTTCCAATGTTGTCGTTCACTAAAAAACCGAATTGAGGCCCAGCTTCTATACTGAAGGTTTTTGACGTCAAATAAAATTTAGCAAGCACAGGTACATTGATGTAATCCAAATTTATGTCGTCACCGCCATCTATAGAGGCTCCCTGCGACGAATACAAAACTTCGGGCTGAATGCTGAGGTTTTCAAATAAACTCACTTCAACAAAACCTCCGAAGTAATAGGATGCGATGGGGCTTGATTTGAAATTATCGCTCTTTATATCGCTGTAATTTGCTCCAGCTTTAATTCCAATCCCTAAAGTTTGCGCTTGCATTAATGGTATAAAAGCAAGTAAAATAATTAAGTACAGTTTTTTCATAACGATTTTTTTTATGGTTGTTCAAAAATATTAAAAGAATTGTCGAAAATCTGTTAAAAATTCATCAAGGAAATATGTTGATAACCTTGTTAATAAGTGTTTTTGTGTGCCGATTTGAGCAAACTTCTCAAGCCTATAAATTTGTGTAACTAAAAAAACTAAACAAAAAAGAAAAAAAATATTTTTAGCGTTATTGCGCTTGCCGCAGTTTCGTTTGCAAACGCACAAGATCAAGTTGGTTTTGCTAAAGGAGATTTGTTCTTGACAGGTTCTTTGGGTTACTCTACAGAGAAAATTGGAGATCTGAAAAACGATGAATTGTTTATAGCTCCTGCTGTAGGCTATTTCGTAAGTGAGAACATCGCTGTGGGTGCTCGTGTCGGTTACGGTACGTCTACCATTACAGATGAAACTACAGGAGCAGATATCGACAGCAACACTCTTACTTTCAGTGGTTTTGGTCGCTACTACACAACCCCAGCTGCAAACTTCTCTTTCTTCGTAGAGGCAGCTGCAGGTTACAACAGCATCGAAATTGCTGATGCAAAGTCGAATGGTTTCAATATCGGAATTGCACCAGGTATTAACTATTTCTTAGCGAAAAACTTCTCAATTGAGGCTACTGTAGGTGTATTAGGTTATTCTACTATCAAACCAGATGCAGATGGAGCTGAGTCAACCGACACATTCCAACTTGGTTTAGATGCTACAAACCTAACTTTTGGCTTAAATTACAGATTCTAATCGAATCTTATCTTAAAAGAAAAGACGATCGTTTGATCGTCTTTTTTTTGCCTTTTTTTGGGCGTTCGAGCAGGCTTTTCGCTGCAATATCGTTTGTACTTTTTGCAAATGCCTGTCGCTTTACCGGCTTTCGCTGTCGCCCGTAAAACTTCCGGCATTTTCCAAAAAGTACGGCACTTTATTTCCGCTGCAATCCTTAACGCAGCAATCGTTTCCCCAAAATCGGTCTGTACTAAAATTGAAAACCTACGCCCACTTGAAGTACCGAGTTTTTAACATCTACATCTTCTATGATGTCTGTTAATCCGTAATTATATCTTCCGTAAAGGAAAAAACCTGCATCCGATTTGAAGGTTAAGCCACCTACAACAGAAAAGTCGTAATCGGCCGCTTCATCAATTTCAAAATCCCCTGGATTGTTGTTCGGATCGGTATCAATTTCCTCATTTGCTTTAAAACCAAATTGCGGTCCCGCTTCAATAGATAAGCCTTTTAACAGATAAATCTTTGCCAATACCGGTACGTTAATATAGTCTAATTGATACTCAATTTTGTCGTTTGACCCACCACCAAAACCATCAAATTCAGATTCAAAACCTTGACTCGAATACACGGCTTCAACTTGTAATGCAAAACGACTTGTGATTGGAAACTCCGCGAGTGCACCTACGTGAAAACTAGTTCGAGCATCAGGTGAGTCGAAATCGTCTCCCGTTACAGTTGCGTAATTTAATCCGCCTTTTACACCAAAATTAAACGACGAGCTCGGAGTAGTACTGTCTTGGGCAATTGCCGACTGTACAAATACTGCGAATGCCATTGTTCCTAAGATTTTTAAACTTTTCATAATTGCAATTTTAAGATTACTCGACAAAGGTATCGGCAGTACTGAGTTGCCGCTTTATGTCATTTACGAAAAGAATTGTACAATTTCCGAACGATTTACTAGCTTCGCTGCATGACTAATTGGGCTTCCTACATAAAATCGTACACCGATTATCTACGGATCGAACGTGGGCTTAGCGCCAACACGCTTGTGAATTACCGTTTCGATCTCGAAAAACTGACGCGCTATCTCGAACAAAACAACATGAATATTTCGCCAGTAGCAATCGAAGCTGCCGATTTAGAGGCCTTTCTTTACCACATGGCGCCACAAATTAATGCCCGCAGTCAGGCGCGGTTGATTTCAGCCTTGAAAAACTTCTTTAATTTTCTTGTTTTCGAAGAATACCGAAAAGATTCGCCGATGCAACTCATCGAAGCGCCGAAATTGGGACGGAAACTGCCCGAAACTTTATCGCTAACCGATGTTAATAATCTGGTGAACGCTATCGATCGAAGTACTGCCGAAGGCCAACGAAATGTTGCCATACTCGAAACGCTGTACGGTTGCGGCTTGCGTGTTAGCGAAGCGGTTACGCTACGAATGTCCGATTTATTTCCACAAGAAGGTTTTATTCGTGTAGTCGGAAAAGGCGATAAGCAACGCTACATTCCATTAGCCGATGCCACTTATAAGTTTATTCGTATTTACATTGAAACCATACGAAAACATATGATCGCTGCAAAAGGAGATGAAGATATCTTGTTCTTGAATCGTCGAGGTAAACGACTAACGCGTGCCATGATTTTCACGATCATCAGACAAGCCGCCGACCGCGCAGGTATAAAGAAAGTGATAAGTCCGCACACACTTCGCCACTCCTTTGCCACTCATTTACTCGAAAATGGTGCCGATTTGCGCGCTATTCAATTGATGCTCGGACACGAATCTATTACTACTACCGAAATTTACGTACACGTCGATCGAAGTCATCTTAAAAAAACAATCGAAGCCTTTCATCCGAGAAAATAAATTTAACTTCTGTTTTTTAATAACTTTTTATAAGTTAACTATTTTTATAAAAAAAATATGGCACGTACTTCTAAAAGCTTTTTTGGAATAGCAGTAGCGATTGTTTTCTTTGTTTTAATTCTCTCGGCTGTGATTTTTGTTTTGAAAGGAAAGAACGACTCTGCTAACGGACAAAAAAAGATAGTTTTGGCAAGCGGAGTTACCATTACTGTATCACCCCGCAGTTTTTTTGATTTCAGAAATAGCGTGTATTACGTTTCGTGGAATGAAGTTAAAGTAAAGAACGGTAGAATAGACCGTACAGTTGGATTAATTCTTAAGGGCGAGCCACTCGACAGTAAATTCCGAATTAAAGTGGGTGAATTTGAAAAATTCGACCTTCATATACAAAAAAAAGAAGGTGAATTAACCGAAGATGAAGCGTTATTAGCGCTTCAACGCGCGGGTTTACTGGAGCGCGTAAAAAAATGATTTTTCTCAAAAAACTAAACTTAAGTTTAAATCAAATCAGCAACATATTTACAGAAAATTAAGGATATAGCTGTATCATCGAGAACTTTTTTTGTTTATTTGCGCGAATAAGTAAACGATATACAATAAATGTCTGAATTTCGGCAATCCGAAGAAATGTTCCGCGATTAGCGCGAAGCTTTTTTAAGTAAGCTATTGTCGCAAATTCCGGATTTGATTTTTCAGATGACTGCTCATCCAGACGGTCGTATTACTTTTCCATTTCTCAGCGACGCCGTTTACGAACATTTTGAACTCACTAAAGATGAGGAAGATTTGTATGTAAACGAACTTCTTGGGTTAAAGATTATAGACGAAGATTTACCCGGCTTTTTCGACTCCCTAGCTGAGTCCAAAAAAACCTTACAGCCCTGGAATTTCGAGTTTCGCAGTCGTTTGCCCATCAAAGGCCTTCGGTATTTTCGCATTCGCGCTACCGTAGAACGTGATGCGAACGATTGCTATCAATTTTACGGCCGCGTAAACGATAACACCACGCAACGCATTCAAGCTTTAAAGTTGAAAATTTCAGAAGAACGCTATCAATTTGCTTTGGAAGCTTCGTCGGAAGGAATTTGGGATTGGGATGTACTTTCAGACACAGTTTTCTTTTCTTCCCAATCCATGAAAATGCTCGGATTTGAAGAAAAAGACGTGGTATTACAACGAACGTTTTGGGATAGCCGACTGCATCCCGACGATCGCGAAACGTATCAAAACGATATCGACAGACATTTCGAGGGAGCTACGCCGTTTTATGAGAATTTACAGCGTATTATGGACTTCAACGAGCATTATAAATGGATTTTAAGTCGCGGGAAAATCGTATTTCGCGATTCCGCTGGAAAACCGAAACGCGTAATTGGAACGCACACCGATTTCAGTTTTCGAATCAAGCAAGAAGAAGAGCTTAAGAAAACTTTAGAAATACTCAGCGAACAAAATAAACGATTGCTAAATTTTGCACACATCGTTTCTCACAATTTGCGCAGTTACGCCGGTAATTTTGAAATGCTGCTCGATTTGTATGACGAAGAAACCGATGAGGAAATTCGCAATCAAAGTTTGATGTTTTTGCGGTCAAATTCGCGCGAGCTTTCCCAAACAATCGATAATCTGAAAGCATTGGTCGACATACATTCCGACTTAAAGCCGATCAGACGCCATCTAAATCTGGCAGAGTATGTACATAAAATGATTGCCTTACTAAGCGAAGAGTTTGCTAAACACGAAGTTGAATATGTTGTTAATATTCCAAACGACTTCACAGTACTGTATAATCCGGCTTATCTAGAGAGTATTTTGCTGAATTTTTCCACTAATGCAGTCAAATATTCACACCCAAATCGCAAGCCCTTGATTAGATACGAACTAAGTTATGAAGATGGAAAAAGCGTTCTTTCGATTAAAGATAATGGCTTAGGAATCGATTTGAAATTGCATCAGAACAGTATCTTTGGAATGTATAAAACCTTCCATAAGCATCCGAATTCACGAGGTTTGGGACTGTTTATGTCTAAGAATCAGATTGAAGCCATGGGAGGAACGGTTAAAGTGAACAGTGAGGTTAATGTAGGGACGGAGTTTAAAATTTATTGAGTTATCCAAATATATTCCGTATATTTATACCTG
>NZ_NOXX01000172.1 GCF_002251775.1 Flavobacterium aurantiibacter | reverse complement strand
CGCGACGGCGCTACTTTGATACGCTCAACGATTGTTTTGCGGAGCAGTTACGAACTGTGGAATAAAGGACGTTGGCGCCGGCACACCCAAAAAATCAAAAAACTCAGGTAAAAACTGATTTTGAATTGGCGTTAATTCATAGAGTTTTGCCCAATTCCTCCCAATTTTCGATCCATAATACGCTGCATGTAATCTTGAATCAAGGCTTTGCAACGGCGCTCGATCTGGTTCATGGTAGCGTTTCGCTGGGCAATCAGGTTTTGGGTTAAACCACGGTCGGTATCTTTATAAAAACCTACCGCTTTTCGTCCGTCGAAAATACAAATGTAGCCGTCGGCAAACAGCATGTAGTTGTTGCTGCTGTAACGAATAACGAAAGGCGAAATCTCGTTATCGCTCAACAAACTGCGTCCCCAGCTGCGAAACGGCTTGTCGTATCCAATTAAATCCAGCAGCGTCGGATAAATATCAATTTGCTGCGCCCACCGATTGTCGGCACCTTTCAAATTGTACTTTGGCGCGTAAAACAGCAGCGCTACTGCATTTTTGTTTGCTTCCTTTTTGTATTCGTCGTAAAAAATGGTGTTTCCGTGATCGCCAACCAAAACAAAAATAGTGTTCTCAAACCACGCTTGCTTTTTGGCTTGAGCGAAGAATTGCTTCAAGGCATAATCGGTGTATCCCATACATTGATGCATTTTAACGTTGCCTTTCGGAAATTTCCCTTCATATTTTTCCGGAACTTTATACGGTTCGTGCGAGGAAACCGAAAACAAAGTCGTAAAAAATGGCTGTTTAAATTGGCTTATGGTTTTATTGAAATACTGGAAAAACGGTTCGTCCCAAATTCCCCAAACACCATCGAAATCGGCGTCGTTATTGTATTCGTTCTTTCCGTAATAGGCATCGAAACCCAAAATATTTCCGTAGCCCAGAAATCCCATAGAACCGTTTGGAGCGCCGTGAAAAAACGATGTGTTGTAACCGAGCGATTCCAAAACCGAGACTAGCGACTCAGTGGGCTGTTTCGGATAAGGCGAAGATGTAAACGCATCTTTAAACGACGGAATTCCCGCCAAAACCGACGACATGGCGTGAATACTCTTATAACCGTTCGCGTACGCATTCGTGTAAATGCGACTGTGCTGCGCGAGCGAATCTACAAAAGGCGTGTAACTTATGTGATTTTTGATGCCCATTTCTTTGTTGAAAGATCCAAAATACTCTTTTCCGTTACTTTCTAAAATTAGGATCACGATATTCGGACGCGTTTTGGGATTGTTGCGGTACTGCTTGTACGGCTTTACCAACGAGTCGATTTCACCTTCCGAAACAAAGTTTACCTTTTTAAAATTGTTGCTAAACAAGGTTCTAAAAACAGAAAATGGCGTATTGAGCACGATATCGGCCTGCGAGGAAACTCGAACGTACCGATTGGCATCAACCAAATTTATGGGTCGCGTACTTTTCTTGAAATCGCCGCGAATACCTCCTATGGCTAAGGTAACAATTACAAGCATTGCCAACAGGGAAAAAACGAAGTACGCAAGGGTAAAACGCAGCTTATCGAACTGCGGACGAAATAAACTGTAAGCTTTGATCCAAGCCAGCAAAAGCACGATAAACAATAAAAATACGTGCCAATAGTTCAAAGCAAAATTGGCAAAAAGCAATAATTTATTGGATTCATGCGCAATAGAATCGGTTATGGCGCTTGTTGAACGTCCGAAATTGAAGCGATAATAGATCAAATCAATGCAATTCAAGGCCAAACCCACTCCGTTTGTGACAAAATAGAGGACTTTTAGCGCCTTTTGAAATGTTAAAGTTCTTGTTTGCGGCAACGGCAAAATAGCCAACACAATAAATAATCCGTTTAAGTATAAAATTGCTGTAGTATCGAAAGCTAAACCGTGATATGCCAGATGGAAATATTCGGAAATACCGTTAACTTCAATTAAATCAGCATTATATATATAAAAGAATAGTCGGCACACTTGGTACATGACAAAAGCCAATCCGATTCGATAAAACAAAACTGCGTATTCATCGCCTCGAAAACGACTCCAATTTTTATTTTTCCACATTGTTAAAAAATCTGCTGCAAAACTAATTCAATTGAAATTTAAGCCTATATTTTTTTAGCAATATTGCGAAAAAGTATTTTAATAGTTAATTTGCCGCATAAAGCACAAAACATGACGTCGATTACACGTTTATTTGATTTCCCCTACCACCAACTCGAAAAATTACCTATTTCAGACGCACTAGTGTCTAAGAAAAACGGTAAGTGGATAAAAACCAGCACTCAGGAATACGTGGATTTAGCCAATCAGGCGTCACGTGCCCTACTCGCTTTAGGTGTAAAGCCCAACGATAAAATAGCCGTGATAAGTTCAACGAATCGAACAGAGTGGCATATTTTAGATATAGGTGTTTTGCAAATCGCTGCGCAAAACGTTCCGGTGTATCCAACGATTGGCGAGGAAGACTACGAATACATTCTAAACCACAGCGAAGCGACGCATTGCTTTGTTTCGGATCAGGTAGTCTACGACAAACTGATGAAAGTGCGCTCGCAAATTCCGAATTTAAAAGAGATTTACAGCTTCGATACCATTTCGGGCTGCCATACTTGGGAACAATTTTTGGCTTTAGGCGACAGCACTGAGCTACAGGCGGAAGTAGAAATTCGCAAAAACTCGGTAAAAACCGACGATCTTGCTACAATCATTTACACGTCAGGAACAACCGGAAAACCAAAAGGTGTGATGCTTTCGCACCGAAACATTGCCTCGAACGTACTCGATTCTGAAAAACGTATTCCGTTCGCGGCCGGTAAATCGCGCGCACTCTCGTTTTTGCCCATTTGCCACATTTACGAGCGTATGGTGGTGTATATCTACCAATATTACAGCGTGAGTATTTATTTTGCAGAATCAATCGAGCAACTAAGCGCCAATTTAAAAGAAGTGCAACCAACGGTAATGACCGCGGTACCGCGCCTGATCGAAAAAGTGTACGACTCGATTTACGCCAAAGGTTCGGAACTCAGTGGCATCAAGAAAAAACTCTTCTTTTGGGCAATCAATTTGGGCTTGCGTTACGAACCGTACGGAAAAAACGGCGCCTGGTACGAGTTTCAATTAAGCATTGCCCGCAAACTGATTTTCAGTAAATGGAAGGCAGGTTTAGGCGGCAATTTAGAACTGATTGTCTCGGGAAGTGCAGCCTTGCAACCGCGTTTAGCACGTGTTTTTGCCGCTGCGCAAATACCCGTTATGGAAGGCTATGGCTTATCGGAAACCTCGCCCGTAATTGCTGTAAACGACCAACGTAACGGCGGTTTTAGAATTGGAACGGTCGGGCGCGTCATCGATAACGTGGAGGTTAAAATTGCGAAAGATGGCGAAATTTTGTGCAAGGGTCCTAACATCATGCTCGGCTACTATAAAGATCCGGAAAAGACGGCGGAGGTTTTGAAAGACGGCTATTTCCACACGGGCGATATCGGAATGATTGATGCCGATGGCTTCCTGAAAATAACCGATCGTAAGAAGGAGATGTTTAAAACCAGTGGCGGAAAATATATTGCGCCGCAATTGTTGGAAAACGCCATGAAACAGTCGCGTTTCATCGAAAACATTATGGTAATTGGCGACGGCGAGAAAATGCCCGCAGCTTTTGTACAACCCAATTTTGTTTTCGTCCGCGAATGGGCAAAAATGCACCAGATCGAACTCTCCGACGATAATAAGGAACTCATTAAAAACGAGAAAGTTATTGCCCGCATCGACCAGGAAATCGAAGGTATCAACGAGCGTTTTGGTAATTGGGAAAAAATCAAACGTTTTGAGCTCACGCCAGAAGTGTGGAGCATCGACGGCGGACACTTAACGCCCACAATGAAACTCAAAAGAAAAGCGGTGCTAGAACTCTACCGCGATTTATACGACAAAATCTACCGTTCGTAAGAACAAGAAAGCAGCCAAATAAAGAGCTGCTTTTTTAAAACCTGAGTTCGTTTTAAAAATTGCAGTCAGAAAATAGATAAGTGGTTGATTACAAGGCGGATTTGTTTTGGGATACTGTAGTACCGCAAAAAAATCTAACGAAGTAAGCAGCCGTTTATCTGTTTAGCATGCGAATTGTGATTTTTCTTTGTTTTTTGACTTCACATTTTGTTGATTTCAAGCGATCTGACAAAGATTTTTAATCGAACTCAGGTTTAATGACTACTAGTAGCTAATCCGGCTGTTCGCTGTAGTCCGCAAAAAATACGGTTTGTGCAATCGGCAGGCATCGGGCTGCTGGGGTCGCCCACACCCACCGTTTCACAATACCGTGTTTTTCTTACGGGCTGCCGCTGCCATCCGGGCTAAGAAATACGTTACTAACGTTTGGTGGAAATAACGTATATTCGTATAGGGCAAAAGGAGAAACAAATGACCAATTTAATAGATTAAAAATACGCAGAAATTTATTGCCGCAATTGTCTATTATTAAATAACTTAAGCTTGTTTTTGAAAATTGATAAAATGCGGGAATTTTGCCAATTGTAAAGTTATATGCAAGCGTAAAAGACGACACCGTAAAAACAGAATGCTAGAAAAATACAAAGCTGACAATCCCAAAATGCTAATTATAGTCTGTGGTACACGTTGTATACTAAAGGTAGCTTTGTGCAGACTTTAGTTAGCAATGATTTCAGAACATGACATACTAAACTTATTTGGAGAAAACGTTAGAAAATACAGGCGACTTCTCAATATTTCCCAAGAAGAATTAGCACATCGTGCCGACCTTCACAGGACATACATAGGTATGATTGAACGAGCTGAAAAAAACATCACGCTTGTAAATATGCAGAAGATTGCTAACGCTTTAGAAGTCAATATTGAAGACTTAATCAAAGCTAGCAATCATGGCAAAAAAGCAAATTAAACCCTACATCACAATTGACAGCGAGTATTTCATTCCTGAAAAAACAAGCGATGTTTTTATGGAAGTGGAATTTGAGTATCAAGTAAAAAAATGGCAAGGTGCATTGCCAAAATTCCTCGAAAAACAAGGCTTAGACCTTACAGACGAAGAGTTTGATAGTTTGCTTGAAGAAAACTATGAGTTACTTCATCCCGACAACCGCGAAGCATGGATTTTAGAAAGTGATGCTAAATGGGCAGACAAAACTTCTGCTACATACAAAGTTTTGGCAGCATTATATTCCGGTGATTGGGAATGTCGTGTTTGCGGACCTGTTCCACAAGTTAATCCACAACCAGCAGCGCGTTTAAGAGATTTGAAAAAACGAGGCTATATCATAGGTTCTAGAAGAAGAAGTTGTGGGACTTGCGGACAAAAAACTATGCACGATATTTTGGTAATGCTTCCTTCTATTGAAGCACGCTTTGAACACGGTAATGAATTAAGAAAACCAATGTCGGAAGTTTTAAAGAAAAGAATTAAGAGTGTTTTAGGCTACCGTGAAGTTTGCTTTAATGTTGTACGAAGTGAAGTTGAATTGCTCGTTGACCATAAATTTCCTTCTCAAAGATGGAATGAACCAGAAAGCGATAATCCTAATGATATGTCTGTTGCTGACATAATAAAGAAGTTTCAACTTCTTTCCAATCAGACAAATATGTGGAAATCTCGCTACTGCGATACTTGCTTTAAAACGGGCAAGCGTGGAGATTATATGGGATTGAAATGGTATTATCAAGGAGATGAAAATTGGGCAGGGCAAACGGCATTTGATGAAAATGGTTGTGTTGGTTGTCCTGGGTACGACCTTGAATTATGGAAAGCTAAATTTCTAGAAGCAGGTGAAAAAAAGGCTTAATCAACTTGCATACTATAGTATTCTTTTGTAGCTTTGAAGCAAATAAATTTGGATGAGAGAAAATGTAACATTTGGTAGTGTGTGTTCGGGAATTGAAGCCGCACAATTGGCGTTCAATCCATTTGGACTAAAACAATTATGGAGTTCAGAAATTGCTGAGTTTCCAAGTAAGGTTTTAGACTTTCATTATCCACATATTCCAAATGTTGGTAACATGACTGAATTGCCTAGTTTTATACTGGACAAAAAGTATTCTGCACCTGATGTATTTTGTGGCGGTACTCCTTGCCAGGCTTTTTCACTAGCAGGTTGGAAAAACGGACTATCAGATGAACGTGGACAGCTTACAATGACATTTATTGAAATTGCGAATGCAATTGATAAAATCAGAGAAACTGAAAACAAAAAACCTGCAATTGTACTTTGGGAAAATGTTGAAGGTGTTATAAATGACAAAACAAATGCATTTGGCAACTTCATTGCAGGTTTAGCAGGTTATGACGAAGAATTGAAAATTAGTAAATGGTCTAAATCGGGTTTTGTACTTGGAAAAACTAGAAATGTTGCTTGGCGTGTAATAGATGCAAAGTACTTTGGACTTCCTCAACAACGTAAACGCCTTTACGTTATGGCAGGCGGAAAGGATTTCAGACCTGACCAATTGTTATTTGAGTTTGACAATAAGAATGTTGAACTCCTTTTCAAAAACAATTCATCAAAACGAAAAAACGGCTCACCAACACTTTTTGGTGACGACATTGAATTATCAGAAAACGAAGAACAAATAATTTTTAAAGACAATACAAAATTTGAGTTTTTTAGAAAATATACAGACTGTCTTTACTCTGCATACGGTACAAAATGGAATGGTAACGCAGCAGCTTACAATGGCTCTCTATACGTTGCACAAAACGACAGAATAAGACGATTTACGCCACTAGAATGTGAAAGGCTTATGGGTTTCCCTGACAATTACACTCTTGTAAACGGAAATAGCGATACAAATAGGTATCAGGCTGTTGGTAATTCTTGGGCTGTTCCTGTGGTAAAATGGATTGGTCAACAAATAGCTAATTATTTTGCAGACGGACACAACGAAAATATAGAATGGGTAAAATATGTGCGTGAACATAAAAACAACTTACACACAAAATTATTTTTACTTGACGGTATACACGCTTTGAGCAATGGACAGTATTTGAATGCTTCGGCATTTCCAAATAACCCAATAGAAGGTAATCTTGCGGACATTGTTCAAACAGACGAAGTGCCTGAAAAATTCTATTTAAGTCCTCAAGCATGTAAAGGAATACTCAGACGAAAATTTGAGAGAGACATTAAGATGAATTCGGAACTCCAAAGATTGATGACAATAATTAGTGAAGAACTGAAATACCAAGACGCATGAAAAGAACGCTAGCATGTAACACGGGTAACCGTTGCACAACCACCATCTTTCGCCAAAAAGATGGAAATTCCTAATCAAAGCGAGCTCAAATAAGAGGTTTGTAAGTGCGCTCGTTTGTAAAGTAGCGTGTAGTTCTCAAAAATAACTAAGCCTTAAAACACCCCTTTTAGAGTTTAAAAAAATCCGTTTTACAAAAGCGAATTACTTTCCCTGCGTTTGTAATGCAACATGAGCTATGCTGGTAACTACCCGCGCTGGCTTTTTGGTTATGAAGTTCATCCCGTCAGCTATTTAAATTTACCTATTCACTTTCTACCACATATTTTCGGCAGACCACATAGGCACAGAGTTCACAAAAGGCGTCCTTTATTTTTTCACTTTTTTTCATTCTTTCCATTTTTTTGCTTTTTTCGCTTCTAGCTTAGCTGATAGCTTTTTGCTTTTTTCTATTTTTTCCATTCTTTCCATTTTTTTGCTTTTTTCGCTTCTAGCTTAGCTGATCGCTTTTTGCTGATCGCTTTTTGCTGATCGCTTTTTGCTGATCGCTTTTTGCTTTTTTCTATTTCTTAGACGTTATATAATAATCCCGCAGAATTTCGTTACTTAGCTATTCATTGACAGCTAATTCTCATGAAAAAGTACCTCAGCGCACTCCTAATCACACTGTTTTTTTCCGCTTGTAGTGTTCCGAAATATGCAATCGATAGTCGGATACAGCGTATTGGTGTCGACTTTTCCTCAGGTACGTGGTTACTCCATTACATCGATGCACCAGCCGATGTTGTGCCGCAATTGGAAAAGCTTGCTATAGAAGATTTTAGCTCGCTAAATAAAAGTCTGACGCATGTAAGTCGTGCAAAAGGACTACTCATTCCAAATAAAATTGAACTGAATCCGTCTAAAATACAACTCGAGAATCTAAAAAAAGGCAGTGGTTACGACTATTTTGTGAACATCCAAGCCAAAAATAATAAAGAAGAACTGTCTAGTGTTGACTTAACACCGCATCGTTTCAACGAAGGCGGACGAAATGTTAGTGAAGTAACTATAGAAATATACGACCTCAATGCACTAGAAATTATTTATTCCAAGAAGGTTATTGGCAGCGTCGGACGAGGAAACGACAACCACGACGTACACTTTGCTGCGTCTTCAAATATGCTGATCCTCGGCGGCTACAAAAAGTTGATGCGCGAGCTTAAGAAAAAATCACATTTTAAGAAATAAGAAAAATGCAGTTTATGGGATCATAAACGTTATAAAGCCTGTGGCACAATCGAATCCTCAACATGAAAACACTACACGCAATTCTATTCGTTATTTTAATTCCGTTCTTTTCCTTCGCTGACTGCTTTGATGGTGGACTACAAGTTTTTCCAAAGGGACCAATAATTCCAAAAAATGGAATCTTTTTGATTACGGGTTCCGGAGTAAATCAGGAACTGATTTTACAGTTAAGCACCTTGAATCAGACATTTTTAATTGGAGAAAACGAAAAAATAAAACTCGTAGTCGTAGAAACGCTAGTAGGAAGTTACCAACTTACGCAAGTACTTCTTAAGCCTGAGCGCGACTTAACACCAGGTAAAATCTACACACTCGTTATTGAAAATGTTCCGGCGCAGTTCCAACCTAAAAAGTACGATGAGATAACAAAGAAAATGTGCCCAATTACTTTTGAAGTGACTACTGACAGCGACGATGTAGCGCCGATTCTACTAAATCGACCTAAAGTAGTCGATAAGCGATGGATCGAATACGGCTGCGGTCCGGAAATTACAGTATCGTTTAACTATTCAGTAAAAACACTTACGGAACTACTAGTAAAAGCTACGGTAAAAGATAAAACTACTGGGAAAACCTCATCTTTCTATCTAGAACCCGAAAAAAATGTAATTACCATCGGTCGCAACATGTGCTCAGGTGCTTTTACCTTTGATGATAGCGCCAATTACGAAGTTACTTTCACATTTTTAAACAGTTCAGGAAAAGCTTGTGAATGGAGTGGAAAACCTATTGCATTTACTGGTCCTAAAGACCCATGGAATAAAAAGCTCCGTATTGAAAAGAGAATTAAAAAACGCTAGTAATACTTATTGCATCTGCACTTAGACAGCGGAGATTCCGACCTCACTAAAAATCGTGCTTCAGCCAGGTATTTTCTCCCAAATCAAACGAAACCAATTAGAAGTGTTTCTTTTTTTATAAAAACAACTGTTGATTTTTTTCGTGTATTTTTGAATTACCTAAACAAATTATCGGAACATAACAACGAGGTAACAAAAAACACAGCTCGGCAGTCCGATTTTTTATAGAAAAGGCCTAGCCAATTTTTAGGTGTAATCACAAAAACATGACAAAAGCGAACTGCCTAAACTGCGGAAAACTCCTTGAAGACAAGTTCTGTTCGGGCTGCGGACAAAAAGCCGATACGCACCGAATTACCTTTAAGAATTTTATTTTTCACGACGTGTTGCACGGCACTTTTCATATCGACAGAGGCATCCTATTTACAGCTAAAGAAGCCTTACGCCGACCCGGCCAAGCAGCGCTCGATTACATAGCCGGCAAACGCAAGCGGTATTACAACGTGTTTTATCTCATCTTAATTACCATTGCTGTGCTGCTCTTTTTACGAAACATCGACCACTACTTTATCGATGTTCCCGAAGTAGCCACAGCAAACAAGCAATACCTTAACGAAGCCAGCTGAAAGCTAGATCAGATTATTAGCAGTAAAAGCAAAATTATATTGTTTCTGTTTGTGCCCTTTTCGGCAATAAACAGCTTTCTTTTGTTTCGAAAAAAGCGGTTAAATCTAAGCGAACACTGCATCCTATCGGGTATGATTTTGCTCGGTGTTTTGCTCATCTCTGTGCTGGCACACCTGTATTTTCCCATCAATTACATGCTTAACTTCTCTAGCGATGCGGCTAGTTATGTAGTAATTGCCATCACTTTGGTATACATAAGTTTTGGCTACTACAATGCATTTCGCAACTTGTATTCAACGTTTGCCCTACTGCTGCGCGTTTTGCTGCTTTTTGTGCTTCTTTTCACCGAAATTTTCTTGCTATTTATGCTCAGCTACGGCTATGTAACCCACTGGAAATTCGGCGAAATACACGTTACACCCTTTGGTTAAATGCTTTATTTAACTGGTGTTTTTAGAAGCTATTCCGGCTGTTCGCTGTAGTCCGCAAAAAATACGGTTTGTTCAATCGGCAGGCATCGGGCTCCCGGAGTCGCCCGCACCCACCGTTTCACAATACCGTATTTTTCTTACGGGCTGCCGCTCCCATCCGGGCTAGGAAATACGTTACTAACGTTTGGTGGAAATAACGAACACCAAACTAAAATGAAAGTAAATTTGAATACATGTATAAAAAAACAACGCTATGAACTACGCGTATTCCTTCTTGAAAATAAGTAAAATACCGTTCGAGTCGTAGAGTTTAAAGAGCAAGCTGATAATTCATAAAAATAAGATTTGCAAAATAAAACGCATCATAATTGTGCTGCTTGTTCATTCTTTTACCGACAACGTTTTTTCGCTAACGCTTTTCGCACAAGGGGTTGCAACGGAAAGCCGTGACACGAAACGGCGATTGAAGCTGGTTTTGGTGCAGCGACTGAAATAAGCTGTGCCAAAACCAAAGCTGAAACGCCGTAGCGTGTTGCGCCTTGTAGAGGAAAACCCGACCTGCCGCGCACATGAACTTCCACCCTTTTCTCGCGGCAGGATGTGCCCAAAAGCTAAAAAAATAGATTTGCTAATGTTTTGGATTCGACAAATGTGTGCTGCCCCAGCGCTCCATTGCTTGTAAAACGGGTGCTAAACTCCTGCCAAGATCGGTTAACGAATACTCGACACGCGGCGGAATTTCGTTGAATTGCACGCGAACAACTAAACCGTCGGACTCCAACTGCTTGAGTTGCTCGGTAAGTACCTTGCGTGAAATACTGGGCATTCGAGCCGAAAGTTCGCCAAAACGACGTGTTTCGTCGCGCAGGCAATACAAAATAACCGGCTTCCATTTTCCGCCAATAAGTTCCAACAAAGCCGTTACCGGACATACAAATTCAGGAATTACCTGCTCTTTAGTTACCATAACGTTACTACTTTTTTACTAGTTACCTAAAGGTTACTTGTTACTATTAAAAACTATTATTAGTTACTTTGCGTAACAAAAGAACAAATATATATTAATTATGATTTTAATTACAGGTGCAACCGGACAATTTGGAAAGTTAACTATCGATTTTTTACTTCAAAAAGGCGTTCAACCCAGCGAAATTTTGGCTTTAGTACGTACAGAGGCTGCTGGCAATTCGTTTCAAGAGCGCGGAATTGGCATACGTGTAGCCGATTACAACGATAAAGATTCTTTGCTGCGTGCCTTTCAAGGCGTAACTAAACTGCTTTTTGTTTCGAGTAGCGATTTGGCGAACCGCTTGCAGCAACATAAAAATGTGGTTGAAGCTGCCGCAGAAATTGGCGTTGGTCACGTTGTTTACACCAGTTTTCAACGAAAAAACAACAGCGAAACTTCGCCTTTATGGCAAGTTGCCGAATCGCATTTGGCTACAGAAAACTGGATAAAAGCCAGCGGATTGAACTACACGATTTTAAAGAACAACTTATACCTTGATTTTGTTCCGGGCTTTATCGGAGAAAAAGTTTTGGAAACAGGCGTTATTTACGTACCTGCTGGAACAGGAAAATTGAGTGCTGTGCTGCGTTCAGACATGGCATAAGCGGCGGCAGTTCTTTTAAAATCGGATGCGCCAACCGCAAAGGAGTTCGATTTTTCTAACGCTACGGCCGTAAGCTATGAAGAAATCGCCGCGGAGCTCGCGCAGTTGTCGGGCAAAAGCATCAACTACGTATCGCCTTCTGTGGAAGAATACCAAACTACACTCAGCGGTTATGGAGTTCCGGCTGAAGTTGTATCTATTTTTGCTGCCTTTGCTGATGCGCAAGCCCAAGGAGAGCTGGATACTGTAAGTAACGACCTTTCGAATATTCTCGGAAGAAAACCGGTATCGATACTCGATTTTGTGCGTCAGGTCTACGCAAGCTAACTGCACAAAAATGCGAACAGAATCGGCGGTGATTTATTTCGCTCACTGCCGATTTTTTTGTGTCCAAAAAGCAATGAAAACTGAAAAGTGCAGCTAAAAATGCAGAAAGGCTTCCCGCGCATGAAATAGCGTTTTACCGAAATTCTGTGTATGTTGTTGAGAAAGCCGCAAAATCTTGCAGATTGAACGCCTATTCATACGTTAAAAAGTTTCATTTTTATGAATTATTCTAGCGGCTGCGCCAACAGTTCAAATAATTGTTAATTTAGCGCAAGAGCTTTGTGATAATTTCAGAGCAATTTTATTTCTATGAGCGAAAACGCACCTATCGATATTGAAGTTATTTTATCTCCAACTTCAAAAATCAATCAAGTTGATTTTGAGTCAATTACTTTCGGTTCAACGTTCTCAGATCACATGTTACAGTGCGATTTCAGAAATGGAAGTTGGGAAAAACCGATCATTAAACCGTACGAACCTTTTTTGATAGATCCTTCGGCTAAAGTTTTTCATTACGGGCAAGCTATTTTTGAAGGTTTGAAGGCGTATCGCGATGCCCATGATAAGTTGTGGTTGTTTCGACCCGATCAGAATTACGATCGTTTTAATAAGTCTGCTATTCGAATGGCTATGCCTGAAGTTCCTCGTGAAATCTTTCTCGACGGATTAAAAGAACTATTAAAAATAGATCAGCAGTGGGCGAAAGGCGGCGTTGGAAATTCGCTGTACATTCGTCCGTTTATGATTGCCATTGGTTCGGGCGTTATTGCTGCACCGAGTACGCAATATCGTTTTATGATTTTGCTTTCTCCTGCCCGTTCCTATTATTCGGGTACGGTGAAAGTTATCGTGAGTGAATATTACAGTCGCGCGGCAAACGGCGGAATTGGCGCGGCAAAAGCGGCGGCAAATTATGGCGCGCAGTTTTATCCGACCAAGTTAGCCAACGAAAAAGGCTATCAGCAAATTATTTGGACAGACGACGCCACGCACGGTTTTATGGAAGAATCGGGAACGATGAATGTATTTTTCCGCGTTAACGATACCTTGCTCACTGCACCAGCCACAGAACGAATTTTGGACGGTGTTACCCGAAAAAGTATTATTCAATTAGCAACCGACAACGGGATGAAGATTGAAGTTCGTCCGGTAGCTGTAGCCGAAATTATCGAAGCTGCAAAAACGGGCGAATTGAAAGAAATTTTTGGTGCCGGAACTGCTGCGGTTATCAATCCGATTGTTGGATTTGGTTACCGCGACGACTACTATGAATTGCCGGAACAAGCCGATTCGTTTGCTTTAAAACTCAAATCGCAAATCATCGATATTCAGTACAAAAATGCTGAAGATCCGTACAATTGGACGGTCGAGGTGCCGCTAACCTAGAATTTTAGCGATATCCGGTTTGAAATAGTTGGGTCCTTTAAGCACTTTTCCGTCTTCGCGGTAAATTGGTTGGCCGTTTTCGTCGAGTTTACTCATGTTACTGCGTTGAATTTCGCGGAAAACGTCTTCGATTTTATCTTGCAAACCGTGTTCAATAATGGTTCCGCAGAGGATGTAAAGCAAATCGCCGAGGGCGTCGGCAACTTCCACCAAATCGCCTTTTTCGGCTGCCTCAAGGTATTCTTCGTTTTCTTCTTTTAGCAACTCGAAACGCAATTTTATCTTTTCCGGAGCGAGTTCGACGGTTGGTTTTTGCGCATAACCCAAACGATAGGCTGTGTGAAATTCTTGAACGGCTTTAATTTGTTCTTTCATAACATGGATTTATGAAGCAATATTAATGGCTGCAACCGACTTTTGGCTATTTTTGTTGAAAAATTATAAAGAATGTTCACAACGGGTCAGCTGATTTTTGCCGCTTTATTTGTTGTTTGCTTTACAATCGTTATGGTAGTAATGTATCGAAAGGATTTGGCCTTACACAAGATGTACTACCGCGGAAACTACAAGATATTACTGGGCTTTTTTGCGTTCATTGCTATTTTGTTTCTATTTAAATTTTATATGAAGCATTAAAAGAACGCATGCGGATCCTCAAGTACATATTCCTGCTATTCATTCTGGTTACCATTGGTTTAACGGTGTTTATTGCTACGCAACCTGCTAATTATCAAGCTAAAGCGGAAATGGTTATTCCGGTTAATCGCGTAACTTTATTCAACTATTTAAACAATTATCGGAATTGGGAAAGTTGGAATTTTATTTCGGAAGGCGATGCGCAAACCAAACTTAGTTTTCCGGGAAATACCGTTGGTAAATTAGGTTATATGACTTTTTCTGGAAACAAAAACGGATGGATTCAAACAACAGATTTAGTTAAAAATCAGGAGATTAATTTTAAGATTAGTCAAAACGGCGAAATTACTTTTGGTAGTTTCACCTTACGCGATACTTTGGGAAAAACCAAGATTATTTGTAAGCGCACGGGTTCGTTAACTTTTAGCGATAAATTCGATGCTACGTTTAGCGGGGGCCCGAAAGCCTTGGTAAACAACCAATTGCTCGTTTCGCTAGAGCAATTAAGCAAATTTTTGAAAGCTGAATTAGGTGTTTACAAAACCGAGGTACTTCCAGCGGTAAGTTTAAAACCACTATTTTTTGTAGGAAAGAAAATTCGTTGTAAACAAGGCGATTTAAATCCCGAATTACTGCGTTGGATTCCGTTTTTACAAGAGTTTTTTGTGAAGAATCAATTGCGAAAAGCCGGACAACCTATGGCCATTTACAAATCGGCTCCCAACGCTGCAGTAGTAGAATTAACGATTGCTATACCCACACCCGAAGAAGTGTTTTTATCGCCAGAAAGCGATATTTTTTCAGGTAGTTTTGTTCCGTACCGAGCTTTGCCGGTAAAGTTAACTGGCGATTATTCGCACCGAACCGCAGCGATTCGAAAAGCGCGAACTGCCATGAAAGAAAAATTCCTTACGGAGCGTGGCGGCATTGAAATTTTAGAAATTTTCCAACAAAACAGCTTCGAGCAAAAACGACCCAGCAAATGGGTAACGTTTTTATACATGCCCATTCAAGGAAGTGTAGCGCAACGAACGGCGGCCCCGGTTACTACACCATCGCTCACGACTGAGCAACTGCGCGCGGAAGAGGCACGACAAGCTACTGAAAACTAGTTCTCGCTCGGCGCAGCCTTTTCTAACAATTTTCTAATTACGTATTCGGCAGCGTACAATCCAAATAAACCGGGCATATAACTGTTTGTTCCGTAAAACGATTTTTTGAAATTGCTGCCATCGGTTGTTTTCAAACTGCTTGCATCTTGAATTTCAGAAGAAAAAACAACTTTAATTCCTTTATCGATTTTCATTTCACGGAGGCGCTTCTTGATTACTTTCGCGAAAAAGCAGTTTTTAGTTTGACTGATGTCGGCTACCTTAACTTTTGCTGCTTCCATCTTCCCTCCTGCTCCCATGCTGCTAATGAGCTTCACTTTTTTACGTTTCGCTGCTTTAATGAGATTAAGTTTTGGCGTTACTGAATCAATGCAATCAAGCACAAAATCAAATTTTGGATCAACAAGCTCAAAGGCACGTTCTGGACTAAGAAATTCTTTAACTCGCGTCAACTCGAGTTGTGGATTGATGTCCATTAACCGATCGCCAACGACATGAACTTTATCTAAACCTACGGTTGAATGTAAGGCAGGTAATTGTCTGTTAATGTTTGTGATGTCGACCACATCGCCGTCTACTATCGTCATTTTTCCGACACCTGCACGTGCGATAAATTCGGCTGCAAACGATCCGACGCCACCCAATCCCACAACTAAAACATTACTGTTTTTTAACGCTTCTAATCCTTTTTCTTTGAACAATAATGCGGTTCGTTCTTGCCACTTTTCCACTACTTTTCTCTTTTAAATACGGTTTGAAAGTTGTCTTGAATCAATTCTTGTAACGCGATTAGTTCTAATTGTAAAGCGGTTGCGGCTTTCGCATACACTTCAGAAATTAGGTAATCAGACGAATCGGTTTCCAAAAAAATGCGCTGCAAATTTAGTTCCTTTAAAATAGCAGGCAAATGTTCTTGTGTCATTAAGTATTTTCCAAAACTTACGTAACAATCGGCATTTTGCAACTGCTGCGCCAAGGCCAGATTCTTCGAAAATCCATGAAAAACAAGAGCTTGTTTGCATTGCAAACGTTTTTTGGCCGACAGAACTTCTGCGTAAGCGCCAACGCAATGCACGATAACCGGCTTTTGGTATTGTTTTGCCAATTCGAGTTGCGCTTCAAAAATGGATTGTTGCGTTACGAGTTCAGTTTCCACACGATTGTCGAGTCCGCACTCTCCTATTGCAACACAATTCGCATTTTTTAAAGCCTGTTCTACAGCTTGCAGATCAGTTGTAACGTTCTGTTCGTCAATATACCACGGATGAATGCCGCAGCTAAACAAACCGCTGTGTGGTATCGGATCGTTGGGATAATTGTTTATAATGGCTATCTCATCCGCAAGTAAATCTGCGTTATGTCTGTGGATATTGTAGAAATAATTCATTATATAAAGGTAAGATAGAATCGAGAAATGCCGCGCAATACGCTTGGGAATTGTACTTTTGCAACATGCTAAAACGGCAAGCGCAAAAATATATAAATACCTACAAAGGTTTTAAACGCGAGGTGTGGATTTTGGCCGGAATTACCTTTGTTAACCGGGCCGGAACTATGGTGCTCCCGTTCCTATCCAAATATTTAAAAGAAGATTTACACTTTAGCTTTTCGCAAGTTGGCTGGCTCATGACTGCCTTTGGCTTGGGTTCGATGTTGGGATCGTTCTTGGGAGGTAAACTTTCCGATAAAGTTGGATTTTACAACATCATGACATTCAGCTTATTTGGAAGCAGTATCTTGTTTATTGCCTTGCAGTTTATTACCAGCTTTTATGCGCTAGCCATAGGTATATTTATTTTGCTCACGGTTGCCGATATGTTTCGGCCTGCTATGTTTGTTTCCTTGGGAACGCTTGCCACACCCGATACGCGCGCACGATCGTTTACTTTAGTTCGACTTGCCGTGAATTTAGGATTTGCAGCCGGACCAGCTATTGGCGGGTTGCTTATTATGAATTTGGGTTATGAAAGTATTTTTTGGGTCGACGGATTAACTTGTTTAAGTGCAGTTTTGCTCTTTTTGTATTTTATTCCGAAACCTAAACATGAAATAGTGCCGGCTAACGATACGCATGCACACATTAAACGCAGCATTCCTCAGGCTAAATTTTTGTGGTTTTTGTTGGCGAGTTTTGGAACTGCCGTTCTCTTTTTCCAGTTATTTAGCACTTTGCCTTTGTATCATCACGATAAGTATGGTTTAACTGAATTTCAGACCGGTTTGCTTATGACCATGAACGGACTGATAATCTTTTTTATGGAAATGCCCGTGGTGAGCTACTTCGAAAAACGAAAAACATCGATGCTGAAACTGATGGCCGTTGGATCGTTGCTTATGAGCAGCTCGTTTTTAGTGCTAATTCCGGGCTGGAACAGTAACATTCTGATCATAAGTATGTTATTTATGACTTTTGGAGAAATGTTCATATTTCCGTTTTCGAATACGTTTGCCTTGTCGATAAGTCCGAAGCACGAGCAAGGCAAGTACATGGGATTTTTTACGATGAGCTTTAGTTTGGCTCATATTTGTAGTTCTAAAGGCGGATTGTCTGTGGTTGATGCCTATGGTTATTCGAGCAATTGGATTTTCATGACGGTGATTGGTGTGGCCTCTTTAGCGGTAACCTTTTATCTGATGCGCTACATGAAATCGGACGTTACTTCGCGATAAACTTGAAAGCCGCAGCGTCGTATTTCAATTGCGATTGCTTGGCTTTGGTTTTTAGAGTGAGCGTTCCGTCGGGATTAATAAGGCACTCTTGACCTGCACGTTGAATTTTATCGCGTGTTTCGGAAGCTGTTTTTGCAGCATCTAGGTAAATTATTTCACTGCTGTTGATTACCGTATTGAAATTTGTAAAGACAATTTTCTTGCTGCTGAAATCGACAATGGCGGTTTGATTGGTTGTATTGGTTTCTTTCTTAAGCGGCGTTTCGGTTTTGGTGATTTCGTCCCAAGTGAGTACGTGTAACTTCACTTTCGCGGCTGTAAATGCACTAATTTTTAGATTTTCGGGTTTGAGTTTGGCATCGAATGTTTTTATCAGAATGGTATCGCGCTTTCCTGTTGGATTTTGTTGGAAGAAAAACAACTGATTTTTTTGAAGTTCGGCTGTGCAGTTTTCGAATTTAGCGCTGATGGTTTTCGCTTCTGTTTTGGGTTTTGCCGCTGGTTTTTTCTTTTGCGCATACGCTGTCGCAGAAACCAGTAGAACTAAAACAGAAAGCCACCAAATATTTTTCATAACTAAATTTTTGTTCTAAAATAGCAAAGATTTGCATACGTGCTACACGGCAATTTAATTCTGCTTTGTAAAACCGACGCTTTACGCTGAGGTTTGCGATGTCTTACAACATATATCTTCCGCAAAGGCCGTAACCAATTATGAAATACGCTCCAGAAAGAATAAAAAGTGCTTTAGAAACATCAGGGTTCTTTTTTCGGAGATAAAAACCTACACCAATTCCGACAAACGCTGGCGTATGAAAAAGTAAATACACTAATAAGATAGATGACATACTTAAATGAATGATTATTGTTGTTGAAGTTGATTTAAAAGTTGCTGTTTTTCATCGCGATAATATAAATTCATCGTTTCAAACGGGATGATCTTATAGTCTTTATTGACGATGTGTACACAAGATTTTTTTATGGCTCGAACGTCGAAGTTATGCGCATCGATGAATTGCATAATGATGATTCGGAATAAGTTCTCGTAGCCCAAGTTGGGTGCTTCCACGAAAGGTAAACAACACAACAAGGTATTTAGTTTTTCGGAAGCTACATCGGTTGAAGTACCGGTACTAAATATTTCGAGCATACGCGAATGCAACGCTTCATCTTGCTCGTAAACTATGGTATTCTTGCTGTTGTCTAGTAAATCAGCTGGATTTATGTAACGTGTTAACGGAATCACCGCGCCATCGAGTTTTAAAGCATAACCCATCACCAAAGCATCGGGATTACACGGCACCGGTATTAAATCGCTTGCTGTAAAATGTTCGGATTGCTCTAAGATTTTTCGGCGTACTTCGGTAAGTGTAATGCGGTCGGTTTCGTGGTTAAAGTTCTCGAGTCGGCCGGCAATTTGCGTCGGTTGAAACGTAACGCCGCGCACACAACGTTGTTTCAAGCCGTATTCGATTATTTCGCCCATTTCATCGTCGTTTAGACCTTTTTGTAGGGTTACTACCAAGGTAGTCGACAGATTTAGTGCATTTAGGTTTTCGAGCGCTTTTTTTCGGATTTTACACAATGTAGCGCCACGTAAACTTACTAAAGCTTCTTCTTTAAACGAATCGAATTGTAGGTAAATCTCGAAGTCGGGCATGTAGGTAGCCAAACGTTCGGCAAAATCAATTTCCTGAGCAATCCGAATACCGTTTGTATTTACCATCAGGTGTTTGATGGGCAGTGATTTAGCGTAATCTAAGATTTCGAAAAACTCGGGATACAAGGTAGGTTCGCCGCCGCTGATTTGCACGACATCGGGTTCTTTTTCGTTGGCTACAATTGTATCGAGCATTTTTTTCACTTCATCGAATGTGCGGTGACGTCCGTAGGTTGGCGACGAACCGGCATAGCATGTCGGACACGTTAAATTACAGCGATCGGTAATTTCTATAATACTCAGGCAAGAATGTTGCTCATGATCGGGACACAAACCACAATCGTACGGACAACCGTAATGCGTTTTGGTATTGAATGTATAAGGTGTTTCTGAGGGTTTATTGTAGTTTCGAATGTTTTTGTAGTATTCGATATCGTCGGCGATAAGTACTTTAGAAGCTCCATGTTCGGGGCAACGCTTGAGCATAAAAACTTTATCGTTTTCAAAAACAATTTTGGCATCGATGCGTTTAAGGCAATCGGGACACAAACTCAGAGTAAAATCGTAATACGTGTATTTTCTAGTGGGCATTTTTAAGTTTTTTAAGCAAATCGGGTGTATAATAAAGCCAACAAACGAGGCAAAGCCATTGAATAGAACTTAATCCTAGTATGTAAAAGGTGTTTGGTTTTAGAAACTCGATTAGAAATCGAAACGCAAAATAAGCTAGCATAAAATACTTAAAAAGCCAGCCCGACTGCGGTTTGATTTTACTGCGTTTAGAAGCTAAAACACCAAATAATACTACGAGAAAGAACAGTTCGTACAGCGCCAAGGGATGTCTGGAAATTCCATCTCCCAAATTCATGCCAAGAAAAAAATCGGTTGGAATTCCGTAGGTAAAATCGGCCATGCCTGCAAGAAAACATCCGATGCGCCCTATTGCAATTCCGAGTATGATGGGTAAGGTGAATAAATCGCCGGACGATTGTTGCTCGCCAATAAACTTTTTTGCCAGCTCAACGCCCAAAGTACCGCCAAACAAACCACCCATAATGGATTTTACTTGAAAAAGCTGTTCCCAATTGTTGCCGTGCATTAAGGCAAGCGGATCTTCGAGTGCACCCACGATACGCGAACCCAGAAAAGCGCCAAAAACGGCACCCACCAAAATACTCAGCCGATTGGTTGCTGAGATATAATCGGCTGTTGATTTTTTTAAATAGACGTAATATCGAAATCCGAAAAAGAACGCTGCGTACTCAAAAACCAAGTGCACATTTATTAGATAACCAAATAATTCGGGTTCGAAGGGCAGTTTCACGTATAAAAAGAGTTTCGGTGATGTGGTTGCTAAAAAGCTTTAGCTCGTTAAAAGTAGTTTTTTATTTAATGCCATTACGCTAAGAACTTTTTTTAAGAGGTTTTGTGAAGAAATGAAATTAAAAAAGTAACGAATTTTTGGAACGATTGCCCGCGTTAGGGATAGCAGCAGCAATAATTGCTAAAGCACGCCGACGTTTTGTGTGCAGGTGCGGGCGACAAAAAGAAGCCCAAACCAAACTACAAAACGCAAGTGGTTTAGCAGTTATTAACGCGGATAGCCCGCCCGAACGCCCTAAAAATTATGGCACAGATATTGCCTAACTAATACATATCAAACTTTGAGATTATGAAAACTTTTCTAAGCCTTTTATGTACCGGACTCTTGTTGCCTGTATTTGCTCAAGATGTTACCACGGTTAGCGCTACGGACAGCCGCATTGGCGACAACCTCGATTTGAGAGCTGTAGCAAGTATTTTTGCAGATTCGGATAATTTAGAAGATTTCGAACGCCGTTTGAATAATCCAAATAATCGAATTAACAACTTAGATTTAAACTTCGACGGTCGTGTGGATTACCTACGAGTGATTGAAACTGTTGAAGATTACACGCATTTAATTGTTGTTCAAGCGGTTTTAGATCGCGATGTTTTTCAAGATGTAGCTACCATTGATGTGCAACGCGACAACAATAACAACGTACAGGTGCAGTTTGTTGGCGATGTGTATATGTACGGTCCAAACTACATTTACGAACCGGTTTTTGTGTACACGCCTGTGATTTACAGAAGCTTTTGGGCTCCAAGATATCGTGCGTATTGCAGTCCGTTTTACTGGGATTATTACCCAAGTTTCTACACGTATTGGAGTCCGTTTCCGATTTACACCTACCGCAATAACGTGAATGTTTTTATCAACGTGAATCACCAATACAATTACGTAAATACACGTAGAAATACGCGTGCTGTAGCTTTATACAATGGTCGACGTGCCGATGGTTACGAGCGTTTTTACTCGAATCGAAATGTGGGTCGCAGTGAAACTAACGGAAGAAATTCGGTTACGACCACACGATCTAACGGCAGAAACAACCAAACGGGTACACGCACAACGGTAAGCAATCCGTCGACTAACGGCGGTCGCAATCGCGAAACGACGGTACAAACGGGTGGTGTTCGACCAGCTCGAAACTCGCAAACGGTTAATACAAGCGAAAGTACAGGACGTTCTACTACTGTAGATCGTCAGGTTCGCGGAAATGAAAACTCGAATACCGTTCGCAGTCAATCGAATTCAAACACGGTAACTCGCAATATAACAGAAAGAACCAGAAGTACGAGCGATAGCCGCTTGACAGATCGTACGCCGCGCAGCAGTTCCAGTTCGGCAACGAGTACAACGAGAAGTAGTTCGGTAACGCCAGCTCCGAGCAGAAGTGAGCGCAGCGGCTCTTCGGGAAATTCGCGTTCGGAAACACGCAGTTCGGGTAACCGTCGCGGATAATTTTGTTTTTGGATTATTAGGATGATCCGTTGTCGAATTTCGGCAACGGATTTTTTATGCGTACTATGAGGTCGTGAGATCGATTAAAAATGTATAGTGCTATTTTAAATGTTAACCAAGGAAAAACGTTGCTTGCGGCCTTGCGCTATTTGTGAAAATTCAGTAACCAAAAAAAGTTCGTACGGTCATCGACTAATTAAGTGCTTGTTAACTTCAATATTTTCATTGAACGCACGTTGTGTAGATAAGAAATGTGCTTTTGTGAGAAAGTTCTGAAACGGCTCGATTATATTTGCGCAAAAATTTTGACTGTGTTTGTATATCTAAGAGTTTTTCGCGTGGCCAATTTGGCACTCATTGCCTTAGCGCAGTATTTATTGCGTTACACCTTTTTGCTTCCGCAGAAAATAACACCTGTTTTGAGCGACTTTCAGTTTGCGCTCCTTGTTTTTGCAACCGTTTGCGTTGCCTTGGGAGGTTACGTCATTAATGATATCCAAGACGTAGCAGCCGATCGGATCAATCGAAAAGACCAAACACTGTTGGTTGAATTGTTTTCTGACAACGTATTACACGGCATTTACTTTGCGGTAAACGTGATTGGAGTTGCAATTGGGTTTTATCTGGCAAACAGTATCGACTCGCCCGGATTTGCTGGCTTATTTGTACTTACTGCGGTTGTACTGTATTTGTATCCGCAGAATTTTAAAACCGTTCCTGTATTGGGAAATTTAGTTGTTGCTGCTTTATGTGCACTTGCGCTAATTTTAGTTGGATTGTTTGATTTATACCCGGCCTTGAACGATGAAAACAGAACTACATATTCGCTGTTGTTCCAGGTAATTTTAGATTATGCTGGGTTTTGCTTTTTCCTAACGCTGATTCGCGAATGGGTTAAAGATCAGCAAGATATTTTAGGAGACGAAGCTATTGGGCGTCGAACTTTGGCGGTAGCGCTCGGAACGAACAAAATGAATAAAGTTGTATCAGTTACATCTATTTTATTTGCAGCCTATTTAGTGTACTATACTTTTACCTATTATTTTGCTTTCGACTTGTATTTTGCTGCCGCATTAATGTTTGCCTTACCCGCCTCAATTTGTGCTTATGTTGGCATAAGAATTTGGAATGCCTCAAGCCCGAGCGATTACAAATTGCTTTCTAATTTATTGAAAATCGCTTTTTTAGGAGGCGTACTTTTGATTGCTGTAGTAACCTATAATGTAAAAATGAATGTTCAGTAATCTGCCTTCAGGAAAGCGACTCATATTAGGAAGTGGTTCTCCGCGACGGAAAGAACTGTTGCAAGGATTGGGATTTACTTTTGACTTGCGTGTTCGCGAAACCGACGAAAGTTATTCGGAAGATTTACGTGAAGGAGCCATTACTGAGGCAATTTGTATTCAGAAAGCCGCTGTATTATTGCCCGATTTACAGCCTGATGAAGTTGTACTTACTGCAGATACATTGGTTTGGCTCAACGGAGAAATGCTAGCAAAACCTGCCGATGGAGCTGAAGCCGAGCGTATGTTGAGGCAGCTGAGTGGAAAAACGCATCGGGTTTGTACCAGTTTTTGTATTGCTTCGCGCGAAAAGCAAGTAGTAGTTACCGATGTGGCAGCAGTGAGCTTTAGCGAATTAAGTGAAAACGACATCAAGAAATACGTAACTTTATTCAAACCGTTTGACAAAGCCGGTGCTTACGGCATTCAAGAATTTATCGGTTATATTGCAATTGAAAAGTTAGAAGGCAGTTTTTACACGGTTATGGGACTTCCGACACATTTGGTTTACAAACATTTACAAGATTTCTAATATGCTGCAATCGTTTTGGGCTGAAATACTCGCTACACTAATAACACTAGCTATAGTTGTGCTGGTGCGCGTACTTGCGGCAAAAGCGATAACCGAATACGCAAAGCACAGTCAGCTTCTCGCCCATCGTGCCAATCTAGCGATTCGATATACTAATGTTTTTCTAACCGTTTTATTTTTCGTTGTTGTATTTGCGATATGGGGAGTTAATTCCGACGATTTGTTTGTGACATTCACGTCATTACTCACCATTTTAGGCGTCGCTTTTTTCGCACAATGGTCGATTTTAAGCAACATTACTTCCGGAATCATCTTGTTGTTTTCATTGCCATTTAAGATTGGCGACACGGTAAAAATTTTGGATAAAGATTATCCGATTGAAGCAGAAATCGAGGATATTAAAGCCTTTCACACCTATTTACGAACAAAAAGCGGTGAAATCATTACCATTCCAAACACGGTAATGATGCAAAAAGGTATTTCGGTCATTAACGATCCGACCGCTGAAAATCAGGAATTCACGGATTAATTAGCAATGATTATTTCGCCGTTTCAGGTCACTTAATTATACAAAGCAATAGTAGAATTCCGTAAGAAAGAGGCAAATAATGCTTGTACCTTTATTGTATCGATTTTCAGTACTGAATTCGTGTTAATGGCGAGTGGGATTTCTACCCTTCGCTGAATATCAAACTTAAATTTGAACAATTATGAGCACAGGAAGAGTAATTGCAGGCGCCTTGGTTGGCCTTGCGGCAGGAGCTATTTTGGGAATACTTTTTGCCCCGGATAAAGGGACAGAAACCCGTAGAAAAATCGGTAAAAAAGGTAAAGATACTGCCGACGATTTAAAATCGAAATACAACGAAGCAGTTGATACTGTTTCTTCCAAAATTGAAAATTGGAAATCAAAAGGAGAACATGCATTGGCGGAAGGTGCCGAATTTGTTGACAAAGCAAAGTCGCAATTGGAAACCAATTTAAAATCCTAAAAATTAAAATAGGGCTACCTGCAACCAAGTAGCCCTTTTTATATCTTTGAATATGGACGAACAAAAAGTTATTTTTAGTGAGATACTCGCAGCTGGGAAAAAGTTTGTCGAAGACACCTTCGAATTGTACAAACTCAAAGGCTTAAAATCGATTAGCGAAATCGGTGGTTTGTTGGTCTTTTATGTCATCATACTAATTGTACTTATTCCCGCGTTTTTACTAGCCAACTTTGCCGTTGCGTTCTTAATTGGCGAACAGCTAGAAAGTCTAGCAAAAGGTTTTTTGATTGTTGCAGCTGCCTATTTTTTAATCGGAATACTGCTGTTTGCATTCAAGAACAAACTCACAAAATGGTTTATTAATCTGATAATCAAATCTATTTTTAAGACGTAATCGTATGAGCAAATATGCACACATTCAAAATATAGCCGACTTAGATCAGCAGATTTATCAGGTAGCAAGCTCGCGAGAGCAGCAAAAGTTAGTTCTCGTTCAGCAATCCCGAACGCTTCAAAGATCGCTTACCGACGAAGATTTTGCGATCACGCAACTCGACCGTTTCGTGCGGTCGCGCTTTTTTAAAGTCAGTATCTCGCGTTTAGCTGTAAGTTTCTTTTCTGGAGTTGTTGCTAAACGACTCATTTTTGGGAAATCTACAGGCGTTGTCGGCGGATTATTAGGAACCATTCTTCAAGCATTAGTTACTCGAAAAGTCATGGAGAAGACTGATAATTTGGCGCCAAGTATGCAACAACGCGTTGCCGATTTACTGCGAAAGTTAAAAATCAATACTTAATCTACCATCGATTTAAGGTTGAAAAAGTACTTGTATCTATTTCTTTTATCAATTTTTACCACTGTTGCGCCCGCACAGGTTCAGCAAGAGAAAGATACGGCTGCTTTATACCGAAAAATCGAGAAGATTAGCCATAAGTCGAAGTTCACCAAATGGTTGCACAAAGCAATCTTTGAACCTGTCGAAAAACAAAAAGCACGGCAAAACATCCGAAAAAAAGCCTTCCGAAATCTCAGTCGGTATCAAGGTAAAATCGTGCGGAATATTAGTGTCACTACACTCGATCCTTTCGGCTTTTCAGAAACCGATGTCAATAAAAAACCACGAAATACCGGCGAGAAGTTCGGAAATGCAGTGCATTTAAAGTCTAAAGACTTTGCTATTCGAAATCTGCTACTCGTTCGCCGCAACAAACCACTCGACACCATCCGTTTAAAGGAATCGGAACGTATCATACGAGCGCAACGCTACATCAGTCGTGTACGAATTACACCCATTGTTATTCCAAACAGTAAAGATTCTATTGATCTCGACGTTCGAGTGGTTGATAGCTGGAGCTTTATTCCTCGATTTTCCGGTTCAACCAGTCGAAGTTCAATTGATATTCAGGAACGTAACTTCCTAGGATTCGGACATAATTGGCGAAACCGCTTCGTTAATCGCTTTTCAGACGGCGAAAATGCCTATTTCACCTCGTATTCCGTTCCGAACATCAAAAACTCTTTTGTTCAAACCACAATCTCATATCAGAACGATTTAAACAACTTTTATGGGAAGAGCTTCAATATCGAAAGACCATTCTACTCACCACTAACAAAATGGGCTGGCGGAATTTACGTCGACGAACAGTTTCGGCAAGATTCCATTCCCGATGCAACGAACAATTACGAACTTAAAAACTTCAAGTATCATTCCGAAGACTTATGGTTGGGCCATGCATTCAAAATTTTTGACGATCGAAGCGAAGAGGAGATAACAACAAATTTAGTTTTGTCAGGCCGATTTTTAAATATTGGATTTAGTGAGAGTCCGGCTGTAGCATTTGATCCTGCCGACTACTTTTCTGACGAGCAGCAATACCTCGTAGGCATTGGAATTACTTCTAGGCAGTTTGTCGAAGATAAATTCCTGTTTAATTACGGGATTGTTGAAGACGTTGCCGTTGGTAAAATTTACGGTATCACCTTTGGTCAGCAGCAAAAGAACGATCGGATGCGGACGTATGCCGGATTTCGACTAGCTCATGGCGATTATTACCGAATTGGATTTCTCTGTGCAAATTTTGAAGGAGGAAGTTTTTTCCGTCGCGGTGCCATGGAACAAAGTGCCTTAACGCTCACTGTCAATTATTTCACACCGTTAATTCCGCTGGGGAACTGGAGTTTACGGCAATTTTTCAAACCACAACTGATACTCGGATTTAATCGTGTCGACAGTTACGGCGATCGGCTAACACTAAATGAAAGTAGCTTGTTTTTAGGAGATTACGGCGCAGGAGTCGTTTCGCCCAATCCATCGGGTATATCGGGCTTCAATGCTCCTCTGGTTGGAACAAGCAAGTTTATTGTAAATTTTCAAACACAAAGTTATTCGCCTTGGCAGCTAATTGGTTTTCGTTTAAATCCGTTTTTTAGTTATAGCGGTGGATTGTTGGGCAACGGTATTTCCGACATGATTAACAGCAAATTGTACTCTAAAATCGGTGCCGGTATCATAATTTCCAACGACTATCTGGTATTTTCGTCGTTTCAAATATCGTTTGCTTACTACTCTAACTTACCGGCCGGAGCTGCTAATCCGTTCCAAACCAACTCATTCGAAACAACCGATTTTCGTTTAGAGAGCTTCGACTTTGGAAAGCCGCGTACGATCATCTATAAATAATAGAAAAATTTCTGTGAATCATATAAATCCCGTTGTGGAGATATTTAGAACTTTACATCATAAGGCATTGGGAAAAATTGCCTGAAAAAGAAAGTCCTTTTAAAGTTTTGTTTTGTGTTTAGGCTGTCTCTGAAAAGTAGGCAGCCTTTTTTTGGGCAATCCGGTGCAGCGTTTTATAGTGGAAAATTGGT
>NZ_NOXX01000175.1 GCF_002251775.1 Flavobacterium aurantiibacter | reverse complement strand
GACGCAGAGTTTTGCGCAAAGGACGCAAAGAAAGCTGCGCTTTTGGACAAAGTTGTTTTCAATAAAAAAGAATGCAGAGTTTTACGCAAAGGACTAAAAAAAGCTGCGCTTTTGGAGCGCTTTGTCTCGGAATAAAAATATTACTAGGTTAAATTCAAAACAGTACCGATTCAAAAACGGTTAACAACAAAGACGTGGTTTGACCTAAAAAATTCTCTTTAAAAGCCTTGCGTGCTTTGCGACTTCTTTGCGTACTTTGCGGTAAAATAACTATGTGTTGATTAAAAAGCTCTAATTTAAATTCCATTTGCAACTCTTCGTATGCCGTACTTTAAAAGCGACACGTTGAAATTAATTAGCAGACCCAACTTATAGTTACCCAGCTTCATATATGTTAAGGTTTGAGCTAAATGAACATCGTTGATTGCCTCAACACTTTTTATTTCGATTACTACTTTATTTTCTACCAACAAATCTATTCTGTAGCCACAATCCAATTTTACATCTTCGAAGATTAACGGCATTGGTTTTTCTTTTTCAACAGCTAATCCGGCAGTTTTAATTTTATAATTTAAGCATTCCTTATACGCACTTTCGAGCAAACCCGGTCCAATAGCCGCATGTACTTCTATGGCTAGTCCAATTATTTTATTCGCAATTTCGTTTTCCGTCATTTTCTTTAAATAACAATTTGTTTATCATCATTTTAGAATGAGGGTGCTTTGATTTTTTGGTTGAATCTGGTATTAAAATTACTTAAAAAATGTCAATTACAGACTTCCAGAGAAAACCAACCTTTCCTACTTTCACCTTAATTTTGTTCAAAAGTTCTATTTGGATAAGAATCGCAACTTATAAAATCCATTTACTACCTTATTTAATCGGTTTTTGCCAAAAATCGTCAATCTAAGACGGCTATTCAAAAACGTTTTTCCCTGCGAGCGATTGCAATGGAAATAAACCACAGGGAAAGCGCTGGCGGTTGGTGTAAAACGGCGACCTAAGAAGCCCGTTTTATACCTTACCAAAAGCCGCTTGAGCAAGGTTTATTGGAATGAAAAGCGCGACTTGCCCGCTTGGGATCTGGCTCGGACGGGCAAGGCGCACCCAAAAAATTAAAATCGATAAAACTGATTCGGACTTAATAATCCGCTGAGTTTAACATCGTGCGCTTCGGCGGAAATGACTTCCCGCAACGGCTCGAAAAATGAAAGTCCGATTGCTTGAACATTTGGTTTACACTTTCGTAGAAAAACATCGTAAAAGCCTTTGCCATAACCCACACGATTGCCTTCCTTATCGCAACAAAGCAGCGGCACAACTACCAAATCGATCTCAGAAACGGCGATAGTTTTGGCCTCAACCGGTTCTGGAATATCCCAGTTGTTTTTGCGAAATTGGGTATCGTGAAAAATCTCGACCTGCTGCATTTCGGTACTGTTTTCGACGACAATTCCAGTTGCACAACGTTTGCCGATGGCATATAAAAAATCGCGCAACAAAACCGTATCCGGCTCGTTCCATTTAGCTATGGGTGTGTACAGATGAATGAGATTGCACTCCGAAAAGTCGATTTTTTGAAACTGTTCGAAAATCCGACTATTCGCTTTTGTAAGCTCCGCCAGAGTAAGTTCCAAGCGCTTTTTCTTATACAGTGCGCGAAGACTATTCTTGTCCGTCATTTTTATAGAATTGTGATTCGACCGCAGCCGACTTTTCGATAGACAGATGGTACAGCGCATCGCCTTCGTAAACAATCGAACCTAAGTTGGCATTGATGACGTAGCCGTGATGTGGCGCTTTGATGGCTTGCACGAATTTGCCAAACGGATCGGTTATTTCGCACAAGACCGTACCTTTTTGCACGAACTTTCCTAAAAATCCGCGGTCGTGACAAAAACCCGATGCTTTTGCGCGCACCCAGCCCGAGCGTTCCAAAATCGTTGCTTCGGAAGCAATGGGTACGTCTTTATCTTTTCGCATTTGCCAAAAATTCAGCAAACGAATAACGCCGTTAACGCCGCAGTGCACAATTTGCGGATTGATATCTAAAGACATACCACCTTCGAACAGCAGCATCGGTACTTTTGCTTTCTCGGCAGCAGTTCGAAACGAACCCGAAATGTTTTTAGAATACAAGATGAAGGGCGCCGCAAACACGTGTGCCAATTCAAGCAGCTGCGGATCGCCGGGAACGATTCGAATTTGCGCAGCGTTGAATCTCTTGGCTCCACCTGCGTGGAAATCGACTGCAAAATCGACGACCGGCAAAATTTCTTTGAGAATGTAATAGGCAAAACGGCCGGCCATCGAACCTTTTTTACTTCCGGGAAATACCCGGTTGAGGTCGCGACCGTCGGGAAACTCGCGCGATTGATTGACAAATCCGAAAATATTGATTACCGGAATACAGATAATGGTTCCGGCATCGGGCTTATTTAGTTTTCGCACAATAAGCTGCCGAACAATTTCTACACCATTGATTTCATCGCCGTGAATTCCGGCCGAAAACAAGACGGTTGGCCCTGGTTTCTTGCTTCTACAAACAATAACAGGTATTTTAAGTTTGGTTGCCGTGGGCAGGCGTGCCAGCTCGAGATACAGTGTTTTCGACTGTCCGGGCAGTATTTCTTCGCCTAAAAGCGTTAGTTTTTTCTGGTTTTTTGACATATGCGTTGTTAAAAGTAGCATATTTTTCAAAGTCATTACCAAAATTAGAAGGTTCGCTGTAACTTTACACTAGATCTTTTAGAAAATGTCTGAGCCGTCTGTTCAACTTCAAATACAAACTCTACCCGACAATCCAGGGGTCTATCAATACTACGATAAAGAGGGCAAAATACTGTATGTTGGCAAAGCAAAGAACTTGAAGAAACGCGTTTCATCGTACTTCAATAAAGTGCACGACAATGCACGAACAAACGTATTGGTGCGCAAAATTGCTACCATTAAACACATTGTAGTTGAAACCGAAAACGATGCGTTGTTATTGGAAAACAACCTCATCAAAAAACACCAGCCGCGATATAATGTAATGCTTCGCGACGATAAGTCGTATCCGTGGATTTGCATCAAAAAAGAACCGTTTCCGCGTATTTTTCCCACACGGCGCATGATTAAAGACGGTTCGGAATACTACGGCCCGTACACCAATTTTAAAATTGTGCACACTTTACTGGATATGATTAAAGAATTGTATCCGCTGCGTACCTGCAATTACGATTTGTCGGAAAAGAACATCGATTCGCATAAATTCAAAGTTTGTTTGGAATATCATATTGGCAATTGCAAAGGTCCGTGTGAAGGAAACGAAACCCGCGAACACTACGAAAAGCAAGTAGAAGCAATTCGGCAATTGTTGAAAGGGAATTTCAAGCACAGCTTACGCGAATTTAAAACGCAAATGCAGCAATACGCCCAGGATTTGGAGTTTGAATTGGCGCAACGAATGAAAGTGAAAATCGAAGCTTTAGAAAAGTATCAGGCGTACTCGACTGTTGCCAATCCGAAGATCACGAATGTGGATGTTTTTTCGATTGTTTCCGACGAAAGTGCGGCGTATATCAACTATTTGCAAATCATGCACGGCGCGATTATTCGTTCGCATACGCTTGAAATCAAGAAGAAACTCGCCGAAACGGATGCCGAACTTTTGGAGTTGGCCATTGTAGAAATTCAAGAGCGTTTTTCCTTGCAGTTTCGCGAAGTCATAGTGCCGTTTTCAATTGATTTAGGCGAGCGTATTCGCGTAACGGTTCCGCAATTGGGCGATAAAAAACAGCTGCTGGAATTGTCGGAACGCAATGCCAAATACTACCGCATTGAACAATTGAAGCAGTTGCAAATTGTGGATCCCGACCGACATACGAATCGGATTATGGCACAGATGCAAAAAGACTTGCGTTTGCCTGTGGAGCCGCGCCATATCGAGTGTTTCGATAACTCCAATATTCAAGGAACGAATCCGGTTTCGGCTTGTGTGGTTTTTAAAGACGGGAAACCAAGCAAGAAAGACTACCGCCATTTTAATGTAAAAACCGTTGAAGGTCCGAACGATTTTGCATCGATGGAAGAAGTGGTTTACCGCCGCTACAAACGTCTACTCGAAGAAAACGAACCCTTACCCAATTTGGTAATAATTGACGGTGGAAAGGGACAATTGGGAGCGGCATTAAAGAGTTTTGACGCTTTAGGCATACGCGGCCAAGTGGCTATAATTGGAATTGCGAAACGTTTGGAAGAGCTGTTTTATCCGAACGATCCGATACCGTTGTATCTCGACAAAAAGTCGGAAACTCTAAAAATTATTCAGCATTTACGCAACGAAGCTCATCGTTTTGGAATTACGTTCCATAGAGACAAGCGCAGTAAAACGGCACTGGTTTCGGCAATCGAAGAAATTCCGGGCATCGGCGAAAAAACGATGACTTCTCTAATCAAGAAGTTTAAGTCGGTTAAGCGTTTAAAAGAAGCTTCGGAAGCTGATATTGCCGAGGTAGTTGGTGCTTCAAAAGCAAAAAAAATCATCAATCATTATCAAACAAACGAACAAAAATCAACATGAAAAAAATTCTCCTCTTGTTATGTTTGCTATCACTTGCTTCTGCGACAGCGCAAGAACAACCAGTTCCGCGAAAAAAAATTGGTTTGGTTTTAAGTGGCGGTGGCGCTAAGGGCTTTGCGCACATTGGCGTTTTAAAGGTTTTGGAAGAGGCGGGCGTAAAAGTAGATTACATTGGAGGAACAAGCATGGGTGCGGTTATTGGTGGCTTGTATGCATCGGGTTACAACGCAACGCAAATTGATTCGATTTTTAGGTCGACGAATTTTGATGAATTGTTACAAGATTATATTCCTCGACGTTCGAAAACCTATTATGAACGACGTAACGACGAAATGTATGCGCTTACTTTACCTTTCGATAAATTTAAAATCGGGATTCCCACTGCTTTATCAAAAGGCATGTACAACTATAATTTACTGTCGCGATTGACGGCAAACGTTAGGCACGTCAAAAAATTCTCCGACTTGCCGATTCCGTTTATTTGTATTGCTACAGATATAGAAACTGGTAAGCAAGTAATTATGAAAGACGGTTCCTTACCACAGGCAATGCTTGCTAGTAGCTCGTTTCCGAGTTTGTTTGCTCCTGTGGAACGCAACGGACGCTTGTTGATTGACGGAGGTGTGGTGAATAACTATCCCATTCAAGAAGTTCGCAACATGGGAGCTGATATTATTATTGGTGTTGACGTTCAAGACGGATTAAAAGACCGCAATGCGTTGCGCGATGCAACACGAATTTTGGTACAAATTTCGAACATGGGAATGTTGGAACGCATGAAAGAAAAAGCTGAAAATACCGATATCTACATAAAACCAGACGTTTCTAATTATTCGGTGATATCATTCGACGACGGAGCGGCAATAATTCGAGCTGGAGAAGAAGCGGCTTTTACGGTTTACGAAAAGCTTAAGGCTTATGGAGATTCGGTTTCTGCACACAAACATCGTTTAAAATCTACTGATAATTCGGTAAAAATAAACCGAATTCAAACCGGTAAACTCAAGAATTATACTCGAGCCTATGTTCTTGGAAAGTTGAAAATTAAGCCAGAAACAGAAGTCACGTATGAGCAGTTGCGTACAGGAATCAACAACTTAAATGCGACACAGAACTTTAGCGGTATTTCGTACGAATTTGAGGACAACGGTCAGGGAGACGATTTAATTTTACAGTTGATTGAAAATCCGAATAGAACTTTTTTTAAAATCGGTGCACATTACGATGGTTTGTTTAAAAGTGCTGTTCTTCTCAACGTAACCCACAAGAAAACACTCTTAAAAAACGATGTTTTTTCAGCAGATTTTATGCTAGGCGACCAATTGCGATATAATTTAGATTATTACATCGACAACGGATTTTACTGGAGTTACGGATTTAAAAGCAGATTTAATTCGTTCAATCGAAACGCAAAAACCGACTTTAACGACGGCAAAATACTGGATTTGTTGGGTGTTTCTTCCTTAAACTTGGATGTGGAAAACTGGCTGAATCAAATTTATGTACAAACCTTATTTTTAGAAAGGCTACTGTTAGGTGGCGGACTAGAACATCAAAATATCCGCATAAAGTCGGAAACCCTAGAAGATACTGCACCACTTTTTGAACAAAGCAACTACTATAGTGTTTTCGGCTATTTAAAGTTCGACAGTTTCGACAACCGATACTTCCCAAAATCGGGTTGGATGTTTGGCGCCGATGTGCAACATTTGTTTTACTCTACGAATTATACTCAGGAATTTGAACCATTTTCTATAGCTAAGGGTCATGTGGCTTTCGCTACAAAGTTCTTTCCCAGAACAACCTTAAAGCTCGAATCCGACGCTGGTTTTGCAATTGGCGAACGCACCATTGATTTTTTTAATTTCACCTTTGGCGGGTACGGTTTTACCGATATTCTCAACATTAAACCTTTTTACGGTTACAATTTTGTAAGCTTAAGTGCAGATAGTTACATACGAGCCACAGGTACCTTCGATTATGAATTTTACCGCAAGCACCACATTAACTTTGCTGCTAATTTTATGAATCTAGGAAATCGATTGTTTCAAACTTCTGACTGGCTATCGAGACCACAAATTTCAGGTTACGCATTGGGTTACGGACTCGAAACCATCATCGGACCTGCCGAAATCAAGTATTCTTGGTCGCCCGAAACTGGCAATGGTTTCACCTGGTTCAGTATCGGGTTTATATTTTGATTTGCTCTGAGGCATTTTACGCAGAGCAACGAGATGAATTGTTCGACATATCCGTAAAAAAGATATATTTGGCATCTATTAATACGTCACAAAACAATTTTTATGTCAATTTGGAGAGTTAAACCTGTTTCGGCCTTTGAAGCCGATATGAAGAAAAACGACCTCAAGCGCGTGCTAACAAAATGGGGACTTACCTCACTGGGAATTGGCGCAATTATAGGAGGTGGTATTTTCACCCTGACCGGAATTGCTGCCCACGATTACGCCGGACCAGCACTTGCCCTTTCATTTGTTATTGCAGGAATTGGTTGTTTATTCGCTTCTTTGTGTTACGCCGAATTTACATCGGTTTTACCTGTAGAAGGAAGTGCTTATGCCTACGCGTACGGTACTGTCGGGGAAATCTTCGCTTGGTTTATCGGATGGAACCTCATTCTAGAATACATGATGGGTGCTACCACAGTAGCGGTGGCGTGGAGTGGCTACTTTGTAAAACTACTGCATTTGTTTGGTATCGATTTTCCAATTTGGTTGTGCAACGATTATGCAACTGCCGTAGCTAAAGTAGCTGAACACAACGCAGAAAATCCGAGTAATCTGATTGCCGAACCTAGCTTTGCATTCAATTTACCTGCATTTTTAATTACTTGGGTTGTAACGTATATCTTGGTAAAAGGCATCAAAGAGGCTGCTAAAACAAACAACATTATCGTGATAATAAAAGTAGCGGTTGTTCTTTTCGTAATCATTTGTGGTGCTTTCTACATAGAACCTGCGAATTGGGATCCTTTCATTCCAACTGAAACAACAACATTAATCGATGGTGTCGAAAAAGTAAGCTTCGGATTTGGTGGCGTACTTACCGCCGCAACTATCGTTTTCTTCGCATACATCGGATTCGACGCCGTATCTACACAAGCTGGAGAAGCTATCAATCCGAAAAAAGACGTTCCGTTCGCCATAGTTGCATCCTTACTTATTTGCACCGTATTGTACATACTAGTTTCTCTAGTTTTAACAGGAATGGTGAAATACGACCAACTCGATAAAGCGGCACCAGTAGCTTCTGCATTTAGCGAAAACGGCATCACTTGGGCGGTATTCATCATTACCCTCGCTGCAACTGCCGGATTAACAAGCGTAATGTTGGTAATGATGCTCGGCCAAACCCGTATTTTCTTAGGAATGGCTAAAGATGGCCTGTTGCCAAACTTCTTCAAAACGCTTCACCCGATTTTCAAAACACCACACAAATCAACCATTTTAGTTGGTTTAATCATATCTGTAACAGCAGCGCTAACACCAATTAATAAAGTAAGCGAAATGTGCTCTATGGGAACTCTTCTTGCTTTTGCCATGGTTTGCGTTGCCGTGATGATTTTACGCGTTAAAAAACCAGAATTAGAACGCCCTTATAAAACACCGTTCGTTTATGTAGTTGGTACATTAGGCGTTGCCTTCAACTTATTTCTAATGTACTTCGTGCGTCCAGAAACCTGGATCGCCTTCATCATTTGGGGGACAGTCGGAATCTTGGTTTACTTCGCTTACGGCAAACGAAAATCAAACCTCAACCAAATAGAATAAAAACTTAAGAATCCGGGTCGTATTTAGCCCGGATTTTTTTTAGATATTTGTATTGATGAATCAATGGCTTTGTTTACCGATTTTACTCAAATTCCTGATTAAGCGAAATCCGGAATGATGTTTTTTTTCTGTTCGTTACTTATTTACAGAATTAAAATTTCATCACTATGCCTATTTATCACAAACTCGGAACTTTTCCACAAAAACGCCACGTAACTTTCGAGAAACCTACCGGCGGTTACTACTACGAACAATTGTTCGGAACCGAAGGATTTCACGGACATTCCTCCCTACTCTATCACATTCACAGACCAACGCAAGTAAAGGAAATCCTGAAATCATACGATGTGCAACCTAAAATCGCCATCGAAAAAAACATCAAATCGCTCTTGCTTAAAGGTTTCGACCTGAAACCAACCGCCGATTTCCTCGAGAGCCGAAAAGCCATGCTCTTGAACAGAGATTGCATCATCGGACTTGCCGCTCCGCAAGAATCACTTACCTCATACTTCTACAAAAATGCCGACGCCGATGAAATGATTTTCATCCACAAAGGAAAAGGCACTTTGCGAACTATGATGGGAAATATTCCTTTTGAATACGGCGACTACCTGATCATTCCAAGAGGTATGATTTATCAGATACAATTCGACACCACGGACAATCGCTTGTTCTACGTCGAATCGTACACGCCGTTCTACACCCCGAAACGCTATAAAAACCAGTCGGGACAGCACCTAGAACACAGTCCGTTTTGCGAACGCGACTTCAAACTCCCCATCGAGCTTGAATCGTACGATCAAAAAGGCGATTTCATCGTGAAAATCAAAAAAGAAGGCATGATGCACGAACTGGTTTACGCAACGCATCCGTTCGATGTAATTGGCTGGGACGGCTACAATTTTCCGTACGCCTTCAGCATTCACAACTTCGAACCAATTACCGGCCGCGTACACCAACCGCCACCCGTGCACCAAACTTTCGAAACGGCAACTTTTGTGGTTTGCTCGTTTTGTCCGCGTTTGTACGATTACCATCCGCAAGCCATTCCCGCGCCTTACAACCATAGTAACATCGACTCAGATGAAGTGTTGTATTACGTGGATGGCGACTTTATGAGCCGAAATAACATCGAACAAGGACACATTACCTTGCACCCGAAAGGAATTCCGCACGGACCCGCACCAGGGGCTATGGAACGTAGCATCGGGCAAACCGAAACCGCCGAATTAGCCGTAATGGTTGATACTTTCAGGCCTTTAATGGTTACCGAAGAAGCTATGGGAATAGACGACGGAAAGTATTATAAAAGTTGGGTTGATTAGGAGCTAATCCGGCTTTCCGCTATTATCTTTTTGGGCAACAGCCCGCTATAATTAAAAATTTCGCCTAAGCCCAAAAAGGATAGCCGCTGCAATCCGGGCTAGGGCACCAAAACCGAATAAACATGAGTAAAGAAATTAAATCCGTAGAATACGGACTCGAAAAAATATTTGAAGGCGCACAAGACTTTTTACCTCTTCTTGGTACCGATTACGTGGAGCTTTACGTTGGAAATGCAAAACAAGCTGCACACTACTACAAAACTGCTTTCGGATACCAATCGTTGGCGTATGCAGGTTTAGAAACCGGCGTCAAAGACCGTGCGTCGTACGTGCTTAAACAAGACAAAATAAGATTGGTGTTAACAACGCCACTCACAGCCGATTCGCCCATAAACGATCACCTACGTAAGCACGGCGACGGTGTGAAGGTCGTGGCACTTTGGGTGGATGATGCCACTTCAGCGTACATCGAAACAACAAAACGAGGTGCAAAACCCTTCATGGAACCCACCGTTGAAGAAGACGAATTCGGAACTGTAATTCGCTCCGGAATTTATACCTACGGCGAAACCGTTCACATTTTCGTGGAGCGCAAGAACTACAAAGGTATTTTCTTGCCCGGTTATCAAACCTGGGAATCCGATTACAAACCAGAGTCTACCGGCCTAAAATACATCGATCACATGGTTGGAAACGTGGGCTGGGGGGAAATGAACACTTGGGTTAAATGGTACGAAGACGTCATGGGATTCGTAAATTTCCTTTCATTCGACGACAAGCAAATCAATACCGAATACAGTGCTTTGATGAGTAAAGTAATGTCGAACGGCAACGGACGCATCAAATTCCCAATCAACGAACCAGCCGAAGGCAAAAAACGATCGCAAATTGAAGAATACTTAGACTTTTACGGCGGTCCGGGTGTACAACACATTGCCATCGCTACCGACGACATCATTTCCACGGTAAGCGAATTGAGAAAACGCGGTGTCGAATTCTTATCGCCACCGCCAAAAGCTTACTACGAAGCAATCCCGGAACGTTTAGGCGAACACATGAATGTGATGAAAGAAGACATTAACACCCTGGAAAACTTGGCCATCATGATCGATGCCGACGAAGAAGGATATCTTCTGCAAATATTCACAAAACCAGTTCAAGACCGCCCGACACTATTTTTTGAAATCATTCAACGAATGGGCGCAAGAGGATTTGGTGCCGGAAATTTTAAAGCATTGTTCGAATCGATTGAACGTGAACAAGCTAAAAGAGGAACGCTATAACTTTAACAAATTCTTAAAAAAACAGGGTTTTTAGATTGATTTATTGTCAATTATTTGTTAAACCCTCGAAATGTTTTGGTTAAAGGAACGCGCACCGTATCTTTGTACCTGAAAACGATGGGGTGGTTCCCGGAGTTTTATATAAATTTCATAATTTATAGTTTTGGTTGGTTAATAGCATTAAAACTCAGTCTTTTTGGCTGGGTTTTTTTGTTTTCTTAAGTTTGGAATAACTTTTGTAAAGTTTTGTTTCGAAACTTAAAAAATCATCATGAAAAAAGTGATCGCTTTACTGCTGTTATTCGTTCTTACGAGTTTTACGGCCCAGCCCGATGGCGCATTTGAAACCGGAGAATACTTCAAGTTTCACGTTCACTATGGTTTTGTGACCGCTGGTTATGCAACTCTAGAAGTAAAGGATGCTGTCATAAATAACAAAAAAGTTTTTCACGCCGTGGGAAGAGGCTACACCACGGGTCTTTCGAAGCTATTTTTTAAGGTAGAAGACAACTACGAAACCTACATGGATAAAGTAACCGGAAATCCGTATCAATTTGTGCGCAAAATTGACGAAGGTGGTTACAAAAAAGATCAGGAAGGCTTTTTCAATCGCAATACAGATAAAGTACTGGTAAAAGATTATCGTAAAAAAACAGAGAAAACATTCACTGTTCCTGAAAACGCGCAAGATATTTTATCGACGTTCTATTATTTGCGAAACCATCCATCAATAAATCGCCTAAAAGTGGGCGAATACATAGCTATTGATATGTTTTTCGACGACGAAACAACGAAATTTAAGCTGAAATTTATGGGTCGGGAAGATATTAAGACTAAATTTGGCACGATTCCAACCATGATCTTTCGGCCGTATGTTCAAGCCGGTCGTGTATTTAAAGAGCAAGAGAGTTTAACCGTTTGGATCTCAGACGACGCCAACAAAATTCCCGTTCGGATCAAAGCAAGCTTGGCTGTTGGTTCTTTAAAAGCAGACTTGGAAGGTTTTAGAGGACTTAAACATCCTTTTAAAGTTAAAGTTAAATCTTAATGAACCAAACCGATACCGACCCACTGCACAAAAGCATAGAAGACCGCTTTGAAGCACTCGGACTTAAACCCGAAATGCATCTCGAAGGTTTACTTTACTCAAAACCTTTAACCTACTGGGACTACATTCAGACCGACGCCTTACTTTCCCTACAAACCCAACGCACTTCGCTACCCGACGAGATGGTTTTTATCATGTACCATCAAGTTAACGAATTACTATTCAAAATGATTCTCTGGGAAATAGATCAGCTTGCTGCCGCAGAATCGCTTACCACTTCATTTTTTACCGAACGTCTGATGCGAATCAGCCGCTATTTCGATATGCTTACCACATCATTTACCATCATGGGCGATGGCATGGAAGTGAGCCAATACATGAAATTCAGAAACACGCTCGCACCAGCAAGTGGTTTCCAAAGTGCACAATACCGCATTATTGAATTCGGATCTACCGACTTGATCAATCTAATCGACGACCGTTTTCGCGTTTCCATAAACCGAAACACACCCTACGAACACGCACTCGAACATTTGTATTGGCAAGCCGCTGGTAAAGATTATTCCACAAATAAAAAGTCGTATTTAATACAAGAATTCGAGAAAAAGTATAAATCGCTATTTCTTGAAAAAATGGAATACTACAACCAACGAAACATCTGGAAACGCTTCACACTACTGCCTGAGGAAGATCGCAAAAATCCGGACCTGATAGCAGCTATGCGCCATTACGACTCAACCGTAAACATCAAATGGACTATGGGGCACTTGCGAACCGCAATGAAATACATCGACAGCGGGCAAGGACGTACCGAAGCCACAGGCGGTAGCGATTGGAAAAAATACATGCACCCAAAACATCAACGTCGTATTTTCTTCCCCGAATTGTGGTCGGCAGAAGAATTAGAAAACTGGGGAGTTGGCGCATGAAATTCAAATTCTCAATATGGTTATCCGCACTTTTCGCGGCACTATTGGTGTCTTGTAAAGACGAGGTAGTTGCCAAAAAAGCAGCACCCAAACCTGAAAAACCCATTTTCGATTACGGGTTTAAACTCAACGATTACAACATCACCCGCGACACCTTAAAGCCGGGAGATAACTTTGGCTCTATTCTCGAAAAAGAAAATATTGGCACGTTGAAAATCCACGAAATCGTCGAAAAAATTAAAGACTCCTTCGATATTCGGAAAATCCGTTTCGGAAAAACATACACCATTCTCCGCACAAAAGACAGTACTAAAAAAGTACGAGCTTTGATTTACGAACCCGACCCATCTGAATATTTCGTAGTCCACTTCGGTGATTCGGTTTACGCCGAACGAAAAAAACGTCCAGTTACCATCAAACGCCGGACAATTGCCGCAGAATTAAACGGTTCTCTGTCTGAAATGCTTGCCAAAGAAAAGGTGAATCCCGCACTGGCAACCGAAATCTCACAAGTATATGCCTGGTCAATCGACTTCTTTAAACTTCAAAAAGGCGACCGTTTTGCGATAACCTTCAAAGAACGCTACATCAACGATTCGATCTACGACGGTGTGGCTTCACTCGACGCTGCGTTTTTCGAATACAAAGGAAAATTAATTTATGCCTTTCCGTTTAAGCGCGATTCCCTTTCCACGAAAGTGGAATACTACGACGAAGAAGGAAAACCGCTCAAAAACATGTTCTTAAAAGCGCCGTTAAAGTTCATTAACATAACAAGCCGATTCGCGAAAAGTAGGTTTCACCCCGTTCAATTAACCTGGAAAGCACATAAAGGCACCGATTACGCTGCGCCTCATGGAACTCCGATTATGTCGACAGCAGCTGGAGTTGTAGAAAAAACGGGTTATACTGCCGGTAACGGTAATTTTGTAAAAGTACGCCACAACCGAACGTACAGTACGCAGTATCTGCACATGTCGAAGATATTAGTTCGTCGCGGCCAATCGGTTTCTCAAGGCCAGGTTATCGGAAAAGTGGGAAGTACAGGTTTGGCCACCGGACCACACGTGTGTTACCGCTTTTGGGTTAACAATGTTCAAGTCGATCCGCTTCGCTTACGACTACCCAACGCAGAACCAATGGACAAAAAATACCGCGAACGTTTCCTAAAAACCATCGCACCACTAAAGCGCGAACTCGACAGCGTTGCTAAAGTAAAAATACCTACTCGATAAGAACCGAGGGAGAACAAGTTGCCTGATCGACACGCTCGCATTGCCAAGTATTGTTGTCGATTTTAACTTTCGAAGTTTGTTCGGTTTCAATAAAAACTACTGTAGATAACGGCATGTCTTTACCCGCGATTGATAAATTTCCATCGACATTTTTAAGCGGGGCATACACTTTTATTTTACGGTCTTTGCTCAGCGCTGTGAGCACGTAAAATGTTTTGTTTACAGTTGGGTCTAAACCAGATTCGATTTCAAAATGAACCAATTCTGCAACTCGATTTTGGTTTGTTAATGCCAACTCCCACGCTTTTTTCAACGGCGTTAAATCTGCCGAAATACGGTGTTGGGCGCGCTGGATAAACCCAATTTTCTGTCCGAAGCTGTTCGTTACGAACAACAACAGCACCAAAACGATAAACAGTTGTTTAAATTTCATAAATCACTCGTTAAAGCTGCGAATTTAAAATCTTTTATAGATGTTAATATTCTAAATTTGCGACAAAATTTTTTAAAATGGCACTTCATAAAGTTAATCCATTAACTACGCAAGCTTGGTCGAACCTTCAGAATCATTTCAACGAAGGAAATACGCACAATATCAAAGGATTATTTGAATCCGACGCCGATCGCGCTGCCAAGTTTCGCATTCAGTGGAAAGAATTTTTAGTTGATTATTCTAAAAATCGAATCACGCTCGAAACCATGACTTTGCTACTCGACTTAGCTAAATCGTGCAAACTTTCCGATGCAATTAAATCGTATTTCAATGGAGAGGCCATCAATGAAACCGAAAATAGAGCCGTATTACACACGGCGTTGCGAAGCATAGACAAGAAGCCCGTTCTTCTAAATGGTGTGGATATCCTTCCTGAAATTCAACAAGTAAAAGATCAAATGGATCGTTTCTGCCAATCGATTATTTCTGGCGAAGCGCGCGGATACACCGGAAAAACCTTTACAGACGTAGTGAATATCGGTATTGGAGGTTCCGACCTTGGGCCGGCCATGGTTGTCGATGCACTCGCATACTACAAAAACCACCTAAACACGCATTTTATCTCCAACGTGGATGGAGATCATGTGCAGGAAGTGCTCAAAAAACTAAATCCAGAAACTACACTTTTTGTAATAGTTTCAAAAACATTTACCACGCAGGAAACACTCGCAAATGCAACCACAGCTCAAAATTGGTTTTTAAAGCATGGCACAGCTGCAGATATTGCTAAACATTTCGTGGCGGTTTCGACCAACATCGAAAAAGTAACGGCGTTCGGAATTTCCTCCGAAAACATCTTCCCCATGTGGGACTGGGTTGGTGGCCGATTCTCCTTGTGGAGCGCTGTCGGACTTACCATTGCACTTGCTGTTGGTTTCGATAAATTCGAAGAGTTGCTAACGGGCGCGGGCGAAATGGACAAACATTTCCGCGACAGCGATTTCCATGAAAACATTCCCGTTGTACTAGCCTTGTTAACCGTTTGGTACAACAACTTTTACGGCGCCGAATCCGAAGCGCTGATTCCGTACACCCAATACTTGCAAAAATTAGCACCATATTTACAGCAAGGAATCATGGAAAGTAACGGAAAAAGCGTTGATCGTTCCGGAAACCCAATCGACTATCAAACTGGAACCATCATTTGGGGCGAGCCTGGCACAAACTCGCAACACGCCTTCTTCCAATTGTTGCATCAAGGAACGAAACTCATTCCAACAGACTTTATCGGGTTCGTTAAATCCTGTCACGGTCTGCAAGATCACCACGATAAACTCATGTCGAATTTCTTTGCACAAACCGAAGCACTACTAAATGGGAAAACAGCTGAAACGGTTCAAGACGAATTCGATCAAGCGCAAATGAATCCAGAAAAGGCGGCGTTCTTAAAGCCTTTCAAAGTGTTTTCAGGCAACCGCCCTACCAATACCATTCTCATCGACCAACTTACGCCACATGCGCTAGGTGCGTTAATAGCCCTTTACGAACACAAAATTTTTGTCCAAGGCGTGATTTGGAACATCTTCAGCTACGACCAATGGGGCGTTGAATTAGGGAAACAACTCGCCAATTCAATTCTAGACGAATTCGACGGAAAATCATCGAAAAAACACGACGGATCGACGGCTTCGCTCGTTTCATACTACCTCGACAAAAGGTAAACTTAGGTTTTAAGCGACATTTTCTATATATTTACCCTTACAAACATCGAAACAACTATGTATAATTTCTTGCAACACGCACATTCTGGCTGGGCTTATATCGTCCTTATTGTTTTATTCTTCACCGTTTTAAACGCGGTTATGAGTACCGCAAACGCTAAAGCTTTTTCAGACAAAGACCGCAAATTAGCACTCTTTGCTTTAATTGCTTCACATGTGCAATTGCTTTTAGGATTAGTACTTTGGTTTGTTTCGCCAATCGGAAAAGCAGCACTTAGCCAAATGCAAGACGCCAGCTTACGATTAACAGCACTAGAACATCCGCTAACAAATATTATCGCTATCGTTTTGATTACTATAGGCTGGTCGAGACACAAAAAGATGACTGACAGTGGAGCTATCTTCAAAAATTTCTTGCTTTTCTACGGATTAGGTTTAGTGCTGATTTTAACAAGAATCCCTTGGCAACTTTGGTTTTAAAACCCTGCCTGCACTAACCTGTATTTTATGAAATTAAAACTAGTATACCTGTTGCTCACCACGGCTGCTACACTATTTGCTGTGGCTAGCTTCGACAAACCGGCTCCTAAGCCTAAAAAAGTCGCGACACAAACTCGCGTACAACAAGACACGATTAAGAAAGCAGATTCACTTTCAAAAAAAGTGAAATACAAGTTGTTCAAGAAAAACGCACACGCTTCGTACTACGCCGATAAATTTAACGGCCGACGAACCGCTAGCGGAAAACGATTCGACAACAACAAATACACCGCTGCGCACCGCAAATTACCTTTCGGAACTAAATTGCGCGTAACTAACGAAGCCAATAAAAAATCGGTTGTAGTGGTGGTTAACGACCGCGGACCTTTCACCCGCGGACGCGACATCGACCTATCTAAACGCGCGTTCATGGATATCGCTTCCTCACGTTACGGCGGATCGCTAAAGGTAACCATCGAAGAAATCATCGAATAATGCGCAGCTGGCAATGCGTTCTCGCTTGCAGTCTTGCTTTGCTGCTTTTTGGTTGTGGAGCTTCCAAAAGCAAACAAAACCTACTGAAATCACAGGCGGAAATTAGTTTTTATGCCGATTCTTTCGAAGGAAAACGAACGGCTTCCGGCAGCACATTTCGCCAAAGAGAAAAAACCGCGGCACACCGCACACTCGCATTCGGAACCAAACTTAAAGTAGTAAATACCAAAAACGGAAAATCGGTTGTGGTAACAATTACCGACCGCGGACCATCAAAGAAAAGTCGCGAACTCGATTTATCTAAAAGCGCATTTCTGGAAATTGCCGAATCAACGTCGATCGGCATTCTTAAAGCCGAAATTTATATAATCAACTAAAAAGAGTGTAAAAGTTACCAAGTATTAAAAGGGTTTTCAGCTATAAAAGCATTGTAAAACCGCGCATCGCCCGTAACTTCTTCACCCAACCAATCGGGGCGCTCAAAAGGCTCGTCGGCACGTTCCAATTCAATTTCTGCAATCACCAAACCGGCGTTCGCTCCTTCAAAAACATCGATTTCGTACGTGTGCTTTCCCGCCGGAATTAAATGCCGAACCTTATAAATTGGCTCCGGAAGGCAAAGTTTTAAAAGCTCCAGCGCGTCGTCTAACGGAATTTCCTTTTCCCACTCGTATCTACTCGATCCATCGCTCGACGAACTGCCTTTAATGGTCAGAAATCCTTTGTCGTCTTTGGTTCGTACCCGTACTGTTCGCGCCGGATCGGTACTTAAATAACCCTGCGAAATCCGAGACGAACGCTGCGCAAACTGCAAACAATCTAAGTGGGTAACTCGAAATTTTCGTTCTATTTCAATCATTTTTTTAGTTGGGCGTTGCGCCGCCGACGTTTCGTTGATACAATAAAAAAAGTAACTGCGGCGCCGGGTGCTCTGCTTTAGTCCTCGCTGCTCCGCTATTGCTTTGCAGCTGTGGGCTACCGCTGCCGCCCCCTAACGCGGGCAATCGTTACCGAAAATTAGTGCAAAAATTACGGTTTTTCCGTAATCGCAACTGCAAAAAAGCCATTAACTTTACCCGAATATAAGCCAATTTAATTTTACACGCCATGAAAACACCTGCTCTTGCAAGGATTCTCTTGCTCTTCCTATTATTTCTTTTCCATCTTAGCCTCGCGCAAAATACCGGAATTCCAGTAATCGCAAGTTTTGGTCGTTACGCCAGTGAAAACGGCGGTTGCTTGGGCGGTCGTGGTATTTGTAGCTTTTCGGCAGCCATAATCACAACAAAAAACGCAGTGCTGTACGAACTCGAAAATGGTACCATTCGACTCGTAATTGACCTAGAAACCCTTCCCGATACCGAGAAACAAAACTTTTACAGACAAAACAACTTGTTTACAAAAGATGTAAATCTGTTTGTTCAAGAAGAAAAAATAACCGTTCCTGAAAGCCTATTCCACAAAAATCGAGGCAGCAGCAGAGATTTGCTAGTACCCGCAGGTAACTATCCGATGCAATCTAGTAGCTCCAAGATTACCATCGATTTTAAACCCGTTAGAACAACTGCGCCATGAAACCGCTGCTGTTTGCCGCCGCGCTATTTTACGTGCTTCCTGGAGCCGCTAATGAGCTACAATCGGCCGTTGCCGAACTCAATCTCGCTCTCGAACAACGTTTGCAGCAAAGTGCCTTTGAACTAAAAAGTCTAAACTTAGAAATCGATTATATTTCGAGACAGCTCGTTGTGGAAACCAATAACCAAACGATTATTCAATACTTAAAAGCCAACGAATTGTTGCGACTTAAAAAAAAGCGCTTGCTTGCCGACTTGCAGTTCGATATTTCTAAAATACGCTATCTGAAAGGCGTTCAAATTATACGCTTGTTATACGAAAAAGTGTTAAGTCTCGATCATCATTTTGCCTCAGTACGAACCTTAGGCGAGATTCATAAAATATCGAATCCGACGCAGTACGCCGAGTATCAAAAACTTCGCGATTACATCAGCTCGAAGCGCGACAAGAAAAACAATGTCGATTTAAGTTCCGTTTTAGCCACAAATCCCTTGGTTTCTCTGGTAAATACTTTTACAAACATGCTTAGTTCGAACCTCAACAAAGAGGAAAAAGAAAAGGAACTCGCCAACATCGAATGCATACTCGATTTTACGTTGCGCATGCAAAACGACTTAAACACAATTTATTTCGAAACCGCCTTCTTAACAACCTCGAACGCACGGATTAAAGAAGAAATTGAAGTACTATTTAAAGATTACACTAAACCTGTGAACTACAACGAAACGCTCGAAAAATGTCGCGCTAACGACGATTGGGACACCCTGACGCAAAAAATGGAAGAATATCTCAGTAAGATGAAAAGCACTCAGGGCAGTGCCCAATACAAAATGCAAGTAAACATCGAATTTCCGGTTGATCGACTGTTACAATTCATCAATCAATACAATGTTTTTATTGATCAGGGTGGTAAATTCTACGAGAAGTTTCGGATTATTTTAAATAGTTACGAAAATGCACAACGTTGCGAAACCAAATTGCCGTCGGAGTTTCAGAAAATGCGTGCCGATATTGATGTTGCGATCAACAAGTTTAATGTGGCGTACAAACCCGTGGAGATAAACGGCAGCAAAATGAAAGAAATCCTATACGGATTAAACGAGTTTGAGTAAACGATTATAAAGCTAGAAGACTGTAAAGACCAATTAAAAAACTAATTGCTACGAAAAAGTATAACACATTTAGTCTGGCCTTGCTGATAGTTGTGCTTTGATTGTTGGCTCTAATTTTATAAAAATAAAACAATACTGTTGCAACGAAAGCCAAAATTACGGTGATAATCGCACGAATCTCAATTGCAATAGTAGTTTGGCTCAAAAATAAAATGAAGCTACCCATTAATGCAAGTGCCGATGCTAAACGATTTTGTGTCATAAAATAAATTTCTAGCAAAGAAAAAACAATTTCGATAAACGTTTACTTTTTAGCTTTCGAATCACTGAATTTTCAGGACGTCTTTTCCTGCCCGTGATTGAAACGAAAACCCCGCAAGGTGGAACAAATGTAGTTTTGCAGCAAAGCAGAGGCGACCCAAGAAGCCGCTGCGCTGCGTGCAAAACCATTTGTGCCGCCGCGGAGTTGCAGTGTAAAGCGCGATAAGGCAGCCAAAACATTAAAGTTTACAACAATTTTCTGCTTTTAAAAAGCAACTCCGATACCTAGTTGAAGTAAGGTGTTATTGGCATCTAACTTGTCGTTATTTTCAGATTTGCTGTTGGCAAAAATAAATGTGGCATTAGCGTCAAAGAAGAGGTTGCTCAGCACAAAGTAACGCCCACCCAACGAAGCTGTTGCGCCATGAGTTCTTAACTTTCTTTTGATCATCGGATCGATGTTAAACAACGGCGTCGTTTCGAAGTTGAAGGTATCGTAGTAGTAACCAACACTGCCATAAACCGCCATTTTATCGTCTAGCAAGCTCTTAGAAGCTATAAAATTAGGGTTGAGGGCAAACTTATCAGAGTAATTAGGCTTTGCATCAGACCTAACGTAAAACGCCCGAAGGCCTGCTGATAGATCAATGCCGTTAGATTCCAAAACGCGATAACTCGCCGTTATGCTTATAGGCTGCAAAAATGGTTTTATGTCGTTCGTGAACGAATAGTTAGCGGCAACCGTAAACTTTTTATCTGCAATAGATTGTGCGGGTGCAGATAAAGTGGCCAGAAATGTTATAACGAGCAAGATTTTTTTCATAGTGACTAAAGTTAAAAAATTACAGCAGCGCGCTAATACAAATTTGTACCGCCCATACATTTATCTGGCGTTTTGTTTTGAAATAAGCCATTCCGGTTAAAAAGACATATTTGAATATGTGAAAATGTAAAGCTAACAGAAAGCGGGCTACAAAGCACAAAAAAAGCCGCGATTTCTCACGGCTTTTGTATTTGACGAACGTTAAGGTTTTAGTCGACTAAGATAATAACCTTGTTGTTGTTCATTTCGATTGTTCCGCTGTTGATTTGCAAACCTAACGTTTGCGCGTCTAACTTGGTGAATTTTGATTCTGCTTCTTTTGAAAGTGCAAAACTAGGAGCGGCGATCTTTACCTGCCCGCTTTGCAACACGGCTACGATTGGCGCGTGGTTATTCAAAATCTGAAACGAACCATCGACACCTGGAAGCGTAACCGAGTTTGCTTCGCCGGTGAATAATGTAGCTTCAGGAGATACGATTTCTATATGCATGAATCTCTAGATTAAGCTTCTGCAAGCATTTTTTGACCCGCTTCGATAACGTCTTCGATAGTTCCTTTCAAGTTGAAAGCAGCTTCTGGAAGGTGATCGAGCTCGCCATCGATAATCATATTAAAACCTTTGATGGTGTCTTTGATGTCAACCAAAACTCCAGGAATACCAGTAAACTGCTCGGCTACGTGGAACGGCTGTGACAAGAAACGTTGTACACGACGCGCTCTAGAAACTGCCAATTTATCCTCTTCTGAAAGTTCTTCCATACCAAGAATCGCGATGATATCTTGCAATTGCTTGTACTTCTGAAGAATCTCTTTTACGCGTTGTGCACAGTTGTAGTGCTCGTCGCCAAGGATATGTGGAGTAAGGATACGCGATGTAGAATCTAGTGGATCTACCGCTGGATAAATACCTAACTCGGCAATTTTACGAGACAATACCGTAGTTGCATCTAAGTGTGCAAAGGTAGTTGCCGGTGCCGGGTCGGTTAAGTCATCCGCAGGTACGTAAACCGCTTGTACTGAGGTAATCGAACCTTTATTTGTAGAAGTAATACGCTCTTGCATAGCACCCATTTCAGTAGCTAATGTTGGTTGGTAACCTACCGCTGAAGGCATACGACCAAGAAGTGCCGATACCTCAGAACCTGCTTGTGTAAAACGGAAGATGTTATCAACGAAGAAAAGAACGTCTTTACCTTGATCTGTACCAGCGCCGTCGCGGAAATATTCGGCGATTGATAAACCAGATAATGCAACACGTGCACGAGCTCCAGGTGGTTCGTTCATCTGACCGAACACGAATGTTGCTTTAGAATCGCGCATGCCAACTTTATCTACTTTGCTCAAATCCCAAACTCCGTTTTCCATAGAGTGCATGAAATCTTCGCCGTATTTGATAATTCCAGACTCAAGCATCTCGCGTAGTAAGTCGTTTCCTTCACGTGTACGCTCACCAACACCTGCAAACACAGATAAACCACCGTGTCCTTTTGCGATGTTGTTGATTAATTCTTGAATCAATACTGTTTTACCAACACCTGCACCACCGAACAAACCGATTTTTCCACCTTTTGCGTAAGGCTCGATAAGGTCGATCACTTTAATACCGGTGAAAAGTACTTCAGACGAAGTTGATAGATCTTCGAATTTTGGTGCTGCTCTGTGAATTGGCATTCCGTTAGCACCTTCTTTTGGCAAGTTTCCAAGACCGTCGATTGCATCACCGATTACGTTGAACAAGCGTCCGTAGATGTCTTGTCCGATTGGCATTTGGATTGGCGCGCCTGTACCTACTACTTCGTAGCCACGGCTCAAACCGTCGGTAGAATCCATCGAAATGGTTCTAACGGTATTTTCACCAATGTGCGATTGAACTTCTAACACCAAAACGGTACCATCTTTTTTAGTGATTTCGAGTGAGTCGTAGATTTTTGGCAACTCAACATCTTTCCCGCTGAACGCAACGTCGACAACTGGTCCGATAATCTGGGCAACTTTACCTATTACTTTAGACATACTTAAGTATTAATTTTTAGTCTGTTATGTTCGAAAAAAGAAGGCGCAATTGCCCTAAATTTTCGAGTGCAAAGATAATTTTTTAAAATACATAATCAACAATAGTTGAATAAAAAAACTGTTGGTTTTTGGCGATTTATTAAAGAATGATTTGAAATGTCAGAAATACGCACAAAAAAACCGCCGATGTTGGTCGGCGGTTGTTTAAAAGTAAGAACTTTCTATGGCAATATAGCCGGATAGCTCAATGGAAACTGTTCTGGCTTATACATCTTAAATACTGAATTGTACTGCGCAGAAATTGCTTCCATAAACTTGTTAGCAATATAGGCGTTTCCACGTGCAGTAAGGTGAATACCATCCAAACCGAACGCTCCGCCCTGTACAAAGCTCGACGTCATGTGGAAATTACCAAAACGAATACCTGATGTCGACAACTGTGTTAAGAGTGCATTAGCATCGACAAAAGCTAATGATTTTTCATCAGCAATAGCTTTAATGGACGCATTATACGCATCGGTAGCTGTCTTAACTTGAGCAACTTCGTCGGCAGTTAAAACTCTATTATCCTGCAATGGGTACGAGATACCGTTTACGTTGAAAGGTGCAGGAACACCCGCTTGATTCGTTCCAATTACTCCACGTGTTGTTAGTAAGATATAATCTGCATTTCCAGTTGTATTGCGAGCGTGGCGTGCACGACCATACAAACCGCCTAAAAATGTAGCCGTTTGTGCACCTAAAACAGGAGTAAGAACAGCCGTAATTTCGGCAGACAAACTAGGTAAACTTTCATCAATGATTAGTAACGGATTATTTGGCTCTACTGTCGCTGGATTACCATCATCCGAAACTAAAGTAACAAAACGGTTCGGCTGTCCGGTTGCAGTAGTAATTTGATTTACTGCGCCAAACAATTGATTTAGCTGGGCTGAACTAGCTGCTGGTATCAACGCAGGTGCTATTGGGTTTGTTGGGACAGTTGTAAAAAACGGAACTGAATTCACGTAAGGGATATTAGCAACTACTCCTTTAGCGCCGTTTGCTGTTAAAGCATTAACTAGGTTTGAATACACAGTCGCAAAAACCGTAGGATCTGTGATGTCGTTTCCACCATAGGTAGCTGGATTTAAGTTTCCAAGCTGGTTAGTACCTGTACCACCTGAAGTAGCATAAGATAAGACATCGTTATTTCCAATCCACAACGAAAAAAACGTTGGATTTTGCGCCACAGCATCCGCAACAATTGATGTAGAAGGACTTGAAGCAAAGCGCACAAAATAAGGATTTGCCAAGCCTGCTGCTACTCCTGCAACATTGCCGTAGCCGTTTGCCAATAAATGGAAACTCTTAGCGCCCGGTACTCCTAAGTTGTTGAACGGACCGGTAAGCGGTGTAATAATCTCTGTAGTTGGTGCCGCCCCAGGAAGCGGAACTGGCGCAGAACCGTTGAAAATCAATCGAACACCTTGAATAGGAGTTCCGCCTAAAAGTAGTCCTCCAAAATTATCATTCATCAGAGGAATGGTAAACGAACCTCCTCCAGCTTGTGCGAACTGATCTGCCATTAGTTTTGGATAGGCATTATTCTGACCCGCAATGAATAAAGCTCCATCGGAAAATCCTGCGGTTAAAGAGTTACCTAAAGCGACGTATTTACTGAAATCTGCATCGCCCGCACTTACGATTACTTCTGGCTCAACTTCATCGTAATTTACTTCATCTTGCGTGCACGATACAGCAATCAATGAAGCAAAAAACAGCCATTTAATATTTTTTATCATGATTATTCGATTTTAAGGATTAATGGTTAAAGAAGCTAAATACGTCTGACCGATACGACCTGCTCCAACTACTTGTAAATAATCGCCACCGCCAATATTCGACGCTGTTACTTTTAATACTGATTTAATAGCTGGAATCTTATAAGACACTTGTGCATCGAAAACTGTCATCGAAGGAATAACACCATCGGCAAAAGACGACTGCCACAAATACTCATCTGACCATCTTGCATTAACATTGAATCCAAAGTTTTTAAACAATTTGTCGTTTCCGATATTCGCTTTAGCGCGGTGTCTTGGCGTGTTAAATCCAGCAATAAAAGATGGATCTTTTGCTTGATCGAAATCAAACTGTGCATGGTTGTAATTCAATCCGAATTCAAAATCTTTGTAGATTTTCTTAGACACACCTAGACCAAAGCCAAATGATGAAATGTCGGTTGCAGAGTTAGAGTAAACTTGATACACACGACGGTCGCCGTTCGCTAAAGCGGCATAAGACAACTGCACTTGTGGGTCGGCAGAATTCTCACCTGCAATACCATAGTAAGGCGTGATTACACGTGATGTACTCAAGAAATCATTATACAAGTTGTAGTATGCATTGATATCAACTGATAAACCGTTTTCCAAAGCTGATTTATATCCAACTTCAAATGCTTTTACTTGCTCTGGTTTCACTAAGCTAATATTTGCTACGCGCAAGTCTGCTGGGTTTTGTGACGCTGCAAATGCTTGTACAGATTGAACGGTGTATGCATTTGTATAGGCGTTTCCACCAGAAAGTGTAACAGTGCTAGGCTGGCCAAGCGTGTTTTGTGCATTTTGGCTCACTGGAAGTGTTTCAACATATCTATCCAAATTCTCAGCAGCCGAACCAATCAATGCGAATGGACCTAAATTTAAACCAATGAATAAATCCTGAGTAGTTGGATTACGGAAACCTGTTTGAAAGGAAGTTCGGAAGTTGTGATTCTTTTTCTCACCGGCTGAATAAACAAATGAAACTCTTGGAGAATACTGACCTTCAAACAGTTCAGACTTATCGTAACGAATGGATCCTGTGAATTTTAATCGATCTTCCAAGAACTTCTTCTGAACTTGCGTGTAAGCACCGTATTCATCGTACTCAATTGGACCATCGTAATCTGTAAAGATAGTTCCGTCTGAATTCAAAGAATATCTTCTGAAAGAACCTCCTACTTGGATTTCCGCAAATTTGATGATGTCTCTAAAATTGTAATTTGCATCGGAATGATAAATTCTTGAGTTGTCCTTAAATTTCGCACCTGTAGTGAAATCGGCATCTTGCTTAACGGTTTCTAAAGCGTTTTGAAATTCAGCCGAACCTGGTTGAAATCGCGGATTTCCACTTGGTGTTAAAGGTAGTGGCGTTCCGTTAATGTTATTGTCTGCAAATCCTCGTGCAAAACCTGCTGCTTGCTCCGCATTAAAGCCCAGAGCAATTTGCGATTGTAAAAATGCTGTAGCATAGTCTGTAAACCAAGCCGTATTATCTTTAGCTAAGCGGTTAATATTCCAAGCAGCAAAGCGCATATCGTAAGAATCACCCGCGTCTTCCGTAGTCATGTAGCCACGAACAAAGAAGTTCTTACCAGTAACTTCCAATTTTGTTTGCTGCATGTAAAAATTCTCTAATCTATAGCGGTTCGCTCCTTGATAAATCGTGTTACCAAGACCCAGTTTGTGCGTTGCAATAATTTCAATGTCGTTATCGAAAGGCTTAAAGTGGAGCGAAAAATCTGCTTTTATATTCTCCAGTGTGTTATCACTTAAATCTTTTTCTGCATAACCTGTTCGAGAAACCTGACCTACGTTTCTGATGAATGTAGTTACCTCATCACCGTATGTATTTAAACCATCGTAATTTGAATTTATTTCGTGACCAATTCCACCGGCAGTTACACTTCGACGATCATCGGCAATCCATTCGGTTGCTCGTGTGTACGTGAAGTTTGCTTTAGCTGCAAAATGTTTTGTAAACGCACGTGCCGCTCTAATTCCAAAGTCCCAATAGTCGTTAACTCCGGCAACATCCTGCGCAGTTACACCGTATTTTGCATAGGTGCTAATTCCTTGGTGCTTAAACGGACTCTTACTATTCATAAACAAGATACCGTTAAATGCGTTAGCTCCGTAAAGTGCTGATGACGCTCCAGGAAGTAATTCCACGCTTGCAACATCTAATTCAGACAAACCAATAAGGTTTCCTAACACAAAGTTTAGCGCCGGCGATGAATTATCCATACCATCAACTAACTGCATAAAGCGGTTGTTTGCTACAGTAGCAAATCCACGTGTGTTAATCGACTTAAAGTTCAAACTACTTGTGTTAAAGTGAACTTCTTTCAAATTCTCCAAACCTTCATAAAAAGTTGGCGAACTCGTATTCTTAATCTCTTTTAAACCGATTCGCTCAACCGTTACAGGCGATTCCAAAATTCGCTCCAGTGTTCTCGAAGCCGAAACTACTACTTCATTCAGCAGCGTTTCTTCTTCCAACAATTGTACCGCTACTTTATTACCAGTAACATCAACCGTTTGTGAAGTAAATCCTACCATACTTACCGTAATTTGAAAAGGCGGTTTCTTCGATGTCGTTAATGAGAAATTACCGCTTTCATCGGTTACTGCGCTCGCGTCGTTATTCACTACCGAAATCGTAGCTCCAGGCAGAGGCAAGCCGTTTGCATCTGTCACTTTTCCCGTAACGGTGTTTTGCGCAACGGCAAGACCCACCGAAAAGAACAAAGACAGCACTAAAAAGTACACTTTCATTTGGTTCATTTTTGTTAGTTTATAATGCCAAAGTACAAATAATTTCAAATGCTAGTAATATTCACGATATTTATTTTCACGATTCGCAAAAAATTCTACAAAATTTTCAGATTTCACCATATCGGCAACAATTAATGATTTCTTAACAATCGATATGCGTTTTGTTAAATCATTGTAAAATGTTGAGGCTTTTTGAAATTTCGCTAGAATCTTGTTAAGGTTTTGGGCGTGCCCCTCGGTTTTTGTAAGTGCTAAAAGACGTAAGTGCAACCTCGGGTCGTGCCCTTCGCTGTATCTTTTATTCGGCCTAAAGGCACTCAAAAAGATTCTGTGTTGATTTACAAATAAAATCCTAATTTTTTATT
>NZ_NOXX01000170.1 GCF_002251775.1 Flavobacterium aurantiibacter | reverse complement strand
TCGTTGTTCGGTGAAATACCACGTTGGATGATACAACCGATGTTGGTGACATTTATAGACTCGATGGTAAAACAACCGTCTGCGGTGGTTACCTTAGCTGTAAAAGTTCCTTCTGAAGTTGCTGTAATTTCATTCTCTTGACTTCTTGATGTAAAAGTTCCGTTACTTGACCATTCGATAGTACTCGTTTCTAAATCGAAGGATTCATCAACTGGTAAAACTGTAATGACATACTGGTTGTTTTCGCAGCCAGATTCAAAAGTTATTTCGAATTCTGGAATAATTGTTACATCGACAGTTGAAATGAAATCCGCGCAACCAAAATCTCCAGAAACAAGGAAAGTTACCGTATAAGTGCCTGGATTACTCGTTGATGGATTAATTTCTCCAGTTATGGAATCGATAGTAAGTCCTGATGGAGCACTAAAAGTACCTAATGAAGAAGGTAAATTTTGAATTTGCTCCGATGTCGAATTTTTACAAAACGCAGTTGCTTCATAAGAAATGGTTCCAGTTACTGGAGCTGTAATTGTAATTGTAAAGCTAGCATTATCTGGTCCGCAACCTCCAGCTGCGGCTATTTGATTTGTAACAACATAAGTTCCAGCACTTGAAGCTTGAATATTTATCACCCCTGTATTTGGATCTAAGGACAGTCCAGTACTTGAAGATGAGAAACTTCCTGCAACACTTCCAAAACCGAAAATTGGCGTAATCGAAGCACTATCTCCACAGTATTCACTAGCGCTATAAGTGAAATCAGCTTGTGTACCCAATGTGATCGTTATTGGAAACTCTTCTGAAACTTCATCACAACCACCAAAAGCAGCGATTGTGTGTCTAATCAAATAGTCGCCAGGAACTGAAGCAGCTAAGTCAATTGTACCTGTATTTGGATCTATTGTAATACCGGCCGGCGTTGCAGAAAATAAGCCAATTGCAACCGAAGGCGTTGGATTAACAGAAGTAGTACAGTATGCATTAGACGAATAACTAAATGTGGCACTCGGCTCAGGATTGATTGTAATTTCAAAAGTATCTAAAACTACAGGGCAAACAGTACTATTGTTGACCGTATTCGTTATCGTGTAAGTTCCAGCTGGCGTAGCATTTAAATCGATTTCACCAGTACTTGAATTTATGACAAGTCCCGTTGAACCTGAAAAAGTTCCTGCACTACCACTTACAACAGGTAAAGGATTACCGCTATTTTTACAATAAGCGATTTGTGGATAATTAAATTCCGCTGAGGCAGCTCCTTCAATAGTAAGTCCAAAAGTGGCTGTTACCTCTTCACATCCAGCCGCAGCCGAAATGGTGTTTGTGATCGTATAAACTCCAACTTGACTTAACTCCAGATTTACAGCTCCAGTTGAAGGATTAATAACTAAACCATCAGGTGTAGATGTGAAGTTCGAATTTGCATTTGGTGTAACTAAAGGCACTGCTTCTGCGCCTAGAGCTCTACAATAGGTAGTGTTAGCATAAGCAAAACTAGCATCGGGTAATTCATTAATCGTGATTTCAAAAGTATCGCTACTTTCAGCACAATTTGTGGTAGCGCCTATTGTTCGCGTTACTGTATAGGTTCCAGCTGGTGTATCTGCTAAATTAATTTCTCCTGTTATTGAATCAATCACTAATCCTGTGGTACCAGTGTATGTTCCAGTGCCTTCAACAGTTATTGGCAAGGGATTACTGTTATTTTTACAGTAAACACTTTGAGAATAACTAAACTCTGGCGAGACTTGTGGCACTATAGTTAACTCAAACGTAGCTGTTACTTCTTGGCAAACTTCGGTTGCAGGAATAGTATTTGTAATCAGATAAATTCCCGGTTGGCTAAGTCCAAGATCAACAGTTCCAGAGATCGGGTTCAATGCTAAACCTTCTGGAGACGCTGTAAAGTTTGAATTAGCATCTGGAATTACAAGTAATTCGGCAGTTGTGTTAGCTATTTTACAGAATATATTACTTGTATATCCAAATGTTGGATTGGGAAGTGCGTTTATAGTTACTTCAAACGTATCAGTGCTTTCCGGACAAGTCCCTGTTTCTGCAATGGTATGAGTAACAAGATAAGTACCGGCTGGTGTATCAGCTAAATTTATTTCTCCTGTTGAGGCATTTATGATCAATCCTTCCGAGCCAGTGAATGTACCGGCTGCTTCTACTACAGTTGGCAGCGGATTTGTATCATTTTTACAGTAAGCTGTTTCAGCATAACTAAATTCAGGCGAAACAGAGTTAACAAGAGTTACTTCGAACGTTGCTGTGAGTTCCTCACAAGTCTCTGTTGCTAAAATTGTATTTTTTACAGTATACGTGCCTGGCTGGCTTAATTGAAGGTCAATTGCCCCAGTTATCGGATCTATAACAATTCCAGTAGGTTCAGCAGTATATCCATTCGATTGTTGCGGTAGAGTTGTTATTTGAGCAAATTCTCCTTCAACCCGACAGATTGTATTTGCCTCATAACCAAACGCTGCATTTGGAGCATCTGTAACGGTAAAAGTTACTGGAACCACCGCAAAACATGTTGAAAGCAAAGTACTTTCAACGCGCACATATATTATGCCAGATGACAGTAATTGTGTTCCAGAAAGGCCTAAATCACCGACATCATTTGTCGCGTTTTCGAGAGTATTATGTGAAGTTATTATGTAGTCTGCCGGATTTAAGGCACCTAAAACAGCAGCTTTTACTGCGTCAAAATCAAAACTAGCCTGACCCGGAGTCGATTCCGAATCACATTTCACATAGGCTTCCGGTGTAGAAGCATTTATAGCCGGACCGAGGGTAACAACAATTTCGTCAAAAACGGGATTCAACCCACATGCGCCCTGAACTTTGTACGTTCCAGATTCTGTTGCAACATAAGTAGCAGTAGTTGCTCCAGGAATTGGAGTTGTGGAAGGTAACAAGAACCATTCAAAAGTTGAAGGAACATTATTAACATCTTGAACATCAGCGATTGCATTCAGCGTAACTGAGTCGCCACATGCTTCAATATCTGGTCCAAGACCCACATCACAACAAATAGTTTCTCCTGCATCAGCAGCATCAAAGTTGGTTTGTACAAGCCTAATTAATCCAGGTTGGCCGTTGAAGTTGGTAATTAAAATGATGTAATATTCTCCAGCTTGTGCGTTCGGAATTGTTAAAGTCTCGGTAAATTGGAAGCTGTAGCTACAATCTACTATGTTTCCTTCTGGATAGAAGGTTGGGTCTGTAGTATTATTTGGGCATGGCGTCGGGGCACAAGGTCCAAATACAATTTCGTTACAACTTTCAGGAGAGTCAAAAGGCCCCCAAGCAACGAAGTCAACATCAAGACCATTCCCTACCGGATTGCCAGCTGCATCAAAAGCAGTATTTTGAAGAATGTTGAAAACAAGCGGTCCGTCTTGTCCAACATATAATGTGTAGTATGTTGGATTTGGTGTTGTTGCTAAACAAGCTATTTGCCCAGTGGAAGGAACTGCAGTGGTATTCGAATAAATAAAAGGTTGGTCAGGAGAGGAGCCGCAAAATGGTTCAGCACTCTCGCAGGTAGATATAGAGCGAATACAGATATCAAACTCTACGGCTTCGGGAATATTCGAGTTCGACCAAACACGTACAAAGTAGGTTTGACCCACAATGAGGTTAGTTGCGGTACTAATTAGGTTGTTTGCTGGCGAACAGTAGCGAAACACTTGTGCATCGCACGTTCCAGTGTATACGGCATGGTTCAAGTTAGTTGTTGTTCCCTCAACATTAAACAATTGAACAAAATGTGTAGTGGAAGTAGCAACAAAACTAAACCATACATCATCATCGGCAGTTCCTACGCAACCTCCCGGCAGATTTCCGCCCGTTGGAGTTGCGCCAATTAAGTTTCCAGATGAAAATACGTTACAAGTCGAGCTCGGATTAACAGCAACTGGTATGGCAGTCGCACAAGTATCATTGCCCGACGGAGGAGGAGGTGTATTAACACAAACATTAAAAGTTGCCGACGCGCCAGCAGTATTAGCAGCTGTATAAACTCTTATGTAGTAAACCTGATTAACTGTCAAGCCGTTAACTACTCTGGTAGTTTGAGTCGTACAATAAATTTGCGTCAGTGCATCACATGGTCCGGTAAATAAACTGTGATTTAGTGCAACGTTTGTAGCCGAACCAACAATATCGTTAATATTTATTACATGAATCGGATTCGTAGCAGTAAATGCAAACCAAACGTCGTCGTCGGCAGTTCCGCAACCCGCTCCAGCCGCTGCCGGAGGCGTTGATGCGGTTGCGCCTAAAGTGCTTCCTCCAACGTTAAAGCTTGGTTCACAAGTCCAGGTTGGGTTTACAGGAACATTAGTCGCGCCTATGCAATTGTCATTTGCAGGCGGCGAAGTAATACAAATTTCAAAGGTGGCTCTTTGAGTTGCAGCACTGCCGCTTGTATATGCACGAACATAATAAGTTTCTCCTGGAATAAGACCAGTCGCGTTTGAACTATAAGTAGTGCTACAGTATAATTGTGTTAAATTATCACAGGTTCCTGAGAACACGCTGTGATGAATACGAGCATTTGCTGGAGTTATATCAACATTGTTGATGTTAATTGTTTGAGTTCCTGATGGTCCAGCTACAAAGCTGAACCAAATATCGTCGTCTACTGTGCCGCAACCTTGTCCAGTATTCGCCACAGGTGCACTCGCAGTTCCGCCAAAAGTGTTGCCCAATACATTGTTTGCTGGAGCACAAACTTGTCCAGCGTTAACTGGAACAGGCAGCGCAGTTGCACACTCGTCATTGATAGGCTTAGTGATGAATGTATGCGGATTCAGGATAGTCCAAGCGCTACTCTCAGTAGGCGAACAGATAGCCTTAACATAATAAGTGTAAGCTGTTGAAGGCTGCAATGCATATCCAGTAGCTGCACTAATCGTGAACGGATTCGTAGCAGAAGGAATTGTTGGCGGTGTTGGTGGGTTATTCGTTGGCGCAGGTCCACCTTGCGGAACAATATAGATGGCAAAATTTGCTGATGGAGGCGTAGAATTGTCTGTCCAACTCAATACTGCGCTTGTTGCGCTTGGTACCGCAGTTAAAGCACTTGGCTGAGCACAAGCAGGAGGATTACAATTAGTAACGCCTGTGTATAGCACAGTAAGTGGAGTTCCTTGACCAGGAAGCTTCGTGAAATCTACATCGTTAAAAGGTGTAACAACAGTAAATCCTATGTTATCTGGGTTTGTTCCAGCAACACTCCAGAATACATCGAAAGGAACGTTCGGACAAAGGGCTACGGTTACTCCCGCTGCGGAATTAATACCCGTTGCACCCAGAGTTGCTACCACAATTCCGTTCTGACGAACTTGAATGCGGGCATTATTCCATGTATTACCTGTAGTTGCTGTCGAAAGTAAAAATCGGTAGTTACATCGATCAGCATCAAAACAAGTATCCGTATTGAAGACGGGGAAAGCTACCCAAATACTTGGATCTGGACCCGGGCAAACCGTTCTTACCCATGCATAATATATCGTAGCAGGTAATAAATCATTTGCTGTAAATGTAGTAGTTGTTATATTCGTATAAGTCGCAGGTGTAGCAGCTGTTGGAGCTACGTTTATCGGACTTACATAAATTTCCCAAAGTGTGTTGGTCGGTTCACCTGCAGTCCATGTAAATGTAGCCGATGCTGTTGTAGCTCCCGGAGTCGAGATAGCGGCTGCTGTTACAAGCGGCGTGGTTGGTCGGAAACAAGTTGGATCTGTTGTTGCAGTTGCAGGTCCTCCCCAAGCAGAGTTTGTAGGATTATCACAATTTACACGAACATAAACACTATAGGCGGTATCCGGAATTAAGGTTCCGACAGGGAACGTAAACGACGGGTTGTTTGGATCAGCTACTGTAATATCATTAAATGTCGGAGTTGACGTTGCAGTAGGAGCAGGAGAACCTGCCGGTAAAACTATGATGTCCCAAGAAGTTGTTGCAGGGGCGCTCCAAGTTACTGTCAAGAATGTAGTCTCTACCGAAGCCGCAGGTATCGTTACTGCTGTTGGAGTAAGATCACAGCGTGGTGTCTGACAGTCAACGGGCTGTGTCGTGATCACTGTTCCAACAGTTCCTGTTCCATCTGGTTTGGTAAACACAGTTTGTCCGAAATTGTTGATAACGTTTAAAATACATTGATTTGGCTGCGTTCCAGCAGTAACCCAAAAAATGTCAAATGGTATATCGTCACACAATGCAACAGTAACGTTTGCCGGTGCCGAACCCGTGCCAAGTTGTGGTCCCAAAGAGGCGACAACAATGCCAGCCTGACGTACCTGCATGACAGCTCCGTTCCAACCATTATTTGCAGAGTCTGTTAAGCGGAAGGTATAATCACACTTATTCGAAGCATCGCAAATTAAAGTATTGAAAAAGAGCGGACCAGCCCAGCCGGTGTAAGATGTCCCTCCAGGCGTACACTCTGCACGGACCCAGAACTCGTATTGGGTCGCTGCCGTAAGGGTAGGTTGAAAGCTGTTGGTGTTAACGGCAACACCATTTCCTGCGGGAACTCCCGTACCAGCAGGCTGTACGGCAACCTGCCACGATGTAAATTCCGTGCTTGTCCAACCTAAGGTTGCAGTTGTTAAACCAATATCCGTCGCTGTTAACGCCGTTGGCTTCGGGGCGCAATCTTCCCGTTGAATTAGTAAAGTGTAGGGTATTGACGGAGTAGTTTGGCTAGATGAAATAACTATAATATACGTTTGCCCTGCAACCATTGGCACAACTAACGAACGGGGTGTTCCCTGAGCGTTAGCAATACCGGCAATACACGATGTTCCAATCCCAGCACAGCTGTTATATACAAAAAGCGAAGAGTTATTCGCTCCTGGAGTCATTAAAATGGAAACGTTGCCAGTAATATCAGGCGTGTAGCTATAAAAAACCTCATTCCCTGCCAGGTAGTTTGTTCCCGCTGGTGTAGCACCACAGCCAGTTCCCTGGGTAGTATCTACTTCATCGCCAAAGTTCAACGTATTTCCTGCGGTTTGATATGGTAATGTTTGTACAACTAGCGGATCGGCACAAACCGAGCCTAATGGGAGTGTACAAAACGGAAACGGACCTGCCCAACCGCTAGTTAGCGTATCTGGCGCAGTTCCACAGACTGCTCGTACATAATATTGATAACACTGCCCCGGAGCAAAAGTTAAAGCCGATCCAGCCGTGTTAAAACTTGTCGGGTTTGTACCAGGAGCACTTACAATCACACCAGTACCCGTTGGATCCTGGCCCTGTGGTACTACTTCTATTTCAAAACTTGTTGCAAGTCCCGGATTGTTCCACGTAAGCGTTATGCTTGTAGACTGCGGATTTGAAGCGTCCAAACCGTTAGGGTTTGTGCAACGTTGCCTAACCCTTATGTCGTCTATTAACCAACGATCTCCCGAACGGGTAGGTGTAGGCTGCGTATGTATCCGAACAAAAGCGATATATATAGACTGCCCGATAAATGCAGCTGGAAAATCTATAACTTTCTCGGTATACTGCGTTATATTGCCATTTAAGTCTTGTAAATCAGACTCGGTGTACGACTGTAGTAATTGAAAAGCTGTTTGGTTATTTTGTGTGGCATTTAAAGAAGCTCGAACTTGAAAAATCGAACCCTGATCACCATTCTGAGCTTGGCGCGTCCAAAAACGCAACTGTCCATTTGCCGGAACAGTTAGCTGAGTTGTAATCATCCAGTCTTCTTCGGTATTGCCTGCCTGTATTTGTTCCAAAGGAATCAATGCAGCATTAGGGGCCGAATAGGCGGCAAGTCCCGATGGGTTGATCGGGTTGGGTGTTGTATTTAACATCCATTGTTGGTTTGCACCAATTCCAAAATTAGGACCGGCCGGAGCATTTAGCCTTAACCAACCCTCTGGAAAACCGTCTTCAAACGTCTCCGTGAATTGTGCAAATCCCGCAAAAGAAAACAACAATGCAATCAAAAGTGCAATTCTTTTCATAAAACGAGTTCTTAAAATTAAATCAGGTAAATTTTTCAATTTATGGATTCCAAATTTATACATTTTTAAGAAAGCGCTAACAAAAACTTGTGTTTTAACGATTTTAATCAGTTTTCACTACTCAGACCAACTCAGTAAACCTATTAGTTTCACTACCTTTGCAACCTCTTAATTGGATTATGCTCGAAGTAGAAAAAATAGATATTGAAAAAACCGTACTCGTCGGAATTATCACCCAAAACCAGTCCGAAGATAAACTCAACGAGTATCTCGATGAACTTGAATTTCTGACATTTACAGCCGGTGGAACCGTCGTTAAACGCTTCACCCAAAAACTCGAACGACCCAATCCGAAAACCTTTCTCGGAACCGGAAAAATGGAGGAAATTGCCGCTTACATTCAAAAATTTCACGTCAATACCGTCATTTTCGACGACGAACTTTCGCCTTCCCAACAAAAAAATATTTCGAAAATTCTACAAGCAAAAGTCCTCGATCGAACCAATCTCATCCTCGATATCTTCGCCCAACGCGCCGAAACATCTTACGCCAGAACCCAAGTCGAACTCGCACAATGCCAATATTTGCTACCTAGACTTGCCGGAATGTGGACACACCTCGAGCGGCAAAAAGGAGGAATCGGTCTCCGTGGTCCTGGTGAAACTGAAATCGAAACCGACCGCCGTATCGTTCGCGACCGCATCGCTCTTCTCAAAGAAAAAATCAAAACCATCGACCGCCAAATGTCGGTCCAACGCAGCAACCGCGGAGCCATGGTTCGTGTGGCGCTCGTTGGGTACACAAACGTCGGGAAGTCAACGCTAATGAACGTCATCTCGAAAAGCGAAGTCTTCGTCGAAAACAAACTTTTCGCTACTCTCGATACCACTGTTCGAAAAGTTGTCATAAAAAACCTACCTTTTCTGCTCTCCGATACTGTGGGTTTCATCCGAAAACTTCCTACACAACTTATTGAGTCGTTTAAAAGTACACTCGACGAAGTGCGCGAAGCCGATCTGCTGCTCCACGTTGTCGATATTTCACACCCCGATTTCGAAGACCATATTGCAGCCGTAAACCAGATTTTACAAGACATAAAAAGCAACGACAAGCCTACGCTCATGGTCTTCAATAAAATCGATGCCTACAAACATCAAGTTATTGAAGAAGACGATTTAATGACCGAGCGCACGCGTAAACATTACACACTCGACGAATGGAAGCAAACTTGGATGTCGGAAAACGGAACCGATACCGCTGTTTTTATATCGGCTGTCAATAAAGAAAATTTCGAAGATTTCCGGGCGCGCGTCTACGAAGAGGTGCGTAAAATCCATATCAGCCGCTTCCCGTACAATAAATTTCTGTACCCAGATTACCACGACGCCGTCGAAGAGTAAACTAACGTGAGTTCGATGTAAAAATTAAAGTTAGAAATCATTTAAATAGTTGATTACAAGGCGTATTTTCTTTGGCATACCGAGGTATCTCAAAAAATACAACGAAGTACGCGACCGTTTAAATGATTAGCTTTTAAAATAGCTCAGAAAAAAATTCCCGTAAACTATTAAATCACTCAATTTAAGCGTTCTAACGTAGATTTTTATGTCGAACTCACGTTAAACTGTCAATTCAATTTTTTGGGCGTTCCTCGCCAAAATGTCCACCTCCGCTAAAGCTACGGCGCACATTTCGGCAAGTCCGGCTTTCGCCCATAGTCCTCGCTTCCGATCGTTATTGGAAACGTGTCTCGTCGCTGCGGGCTATTTGGCTCTATCCGTAACGCAGAAAAATCGTTACCTAAATCTTCCCGACAGAAAATCCGAATTAAAAATCGATGGTACCACCCAAACCAAATATCTGTCGGGTCTGAAATCCGTTAAATGCGTTGTCGTCGTAAATCGCCTGAAACGCAATATTAGCACTCAAATACTTGTTTACTTTCATGACTACTGCCAATGAGTAATCCATATCCACATTTTGTGGTTCTTGCAAATAGTTGGTGTACAAGTTCAAAATGTTTTCTACCGCTACGTTTTTCATTAAGTCGAATTTATAATAAGTCGAGGCGTATAAACCCAACTCATAACGCAAACTCTTGTTGGCATCTACACCAAAATAGGCACCGTCAACATAACCGGGAACTTGCGTGTATTTTTTGTCCACAAACGTCATTTTCGAAGTTAATGGCGCCAAGTTTATCTTCAGATTATCGCTTTTCTTCCAAAACAAACCCGGACCAAAAGTTAGGTAGGCAGGCGAGAAAATATTGGTATTTTCTGTTCTAATCTCTTTACCATCAGCGTCTTTTTCGTAAATAAATCCTTTGGTAAATTGGGTTCTAAAGTTTACAAAAAACGAGTAATACCATTCCCCAAATGCCTTAGTTCCCAAAACAGAGTTTATCTCCAAACGGTCGTCGGTTTTCTTTTCAAAATCGGCGTTCTTAGTTTTGATTAATCCGTATGCGCCTACAATTTTGGTATCCCAAGTTAAATCTTTGCGCTTGTAGTTTAAGTCGTAGTTAACTCCTAAAGTTCCGGCAATGTTATTTTCGCCACCAGCAACCCAATTGTTAAACGAAGCTTGGTTTACCAAGAACGTAAACTGTCCTTTGGTATTCCATCCGCGATGTACGGTATCTTGTAATACTTTTACCGCTTCTTCGGTCTTTTTTACTAATTCTTTCTCGGTGTTTTGTGCCCACAATCCTGAAAACAAAAGTGTTAGTGCGGCGCAAAGAAATTTTTTCATGCGTGTCTCTTTTAAAAAATCGCGCAAAGATAACTTTTCACGACAGTTTACCGAATGAGAGAAACACTATTTTTTCTTTTTGTAGAGCGGTACCGCCGAACACGCTTCGCCGAACATTACCGAACGGGCTACGTTTTGTAACCTGCTAATAGCTAATAGGTAAGCCATTTCTGGAACCGGTTTTTTACTGCATCCTTTTAAAATAACGGGTTTGTCTGCAAACGAACTGTAGTCGAGTTCGCTGAGAATTTCTGTGAAATAAAGTGTGTCCACAGCTTCTAAAGGACATAAATAGGTTTTATGTGCAAATTCATGCAAATGAGTAGCCACTAAAATAGGCGCCCAAGCAGGTAATATCGCATCGGTGCTGCAATAAATGGTAACTAATTTATCTTTATAACTACTCCAATCGTGCGCCTTTAACGCATTTCTGAAGTTAACTTCCCGAAGTATAAAGCCTTCCTCTAAAAAGTCGGCAATGTCTACAACCGCTTTCTGATTTTTCGGATAATAATCTTCCAAATCAAATACGGCCAAAACCGATTGAGCAACCTTATTTACAATCTCTTCCATTGATTTATAAAAATCCGAGTTCTAACTTCGCTTCTTCGCTCATCAAATCTTTTGTCCACGGCGGATCAAAAGTAATTTCAACTTCCACGTCTTTAACACCGTCGATGTTCTTAATTTTCTCTTCCACTTCCTTAGGCAGCGTTTCAGCAACCGGACAATTCGGCGAAGTGAGCGTCATCAAAACCTTAACTTCCGAATCTTCGTTAATCATCACGTCGTAAATCAATCCCAATTCGTAAATATCTACAGGAATTTCAGGATCGTAAATGCCTTTCAAAACTTTTACAACGTTTTCTCCTAAATTAATGGTATCGTTAAATTCTTCCATAATACTTTTCGTTCTTTATGCTTGCTGTTCCGACTTCGATGAAAAAGCCAGGGCGTACATTTTTATTTGTTTAACCATCGAAACCAAACCGTTTGCGCGAGTAGGCGAGAGGTGTTCTTTCAAACCAATGCGATCGATAAAATCGGTTTTGGCTTCTAAAATATCTTTCGGCGCTTGATGCGAAAACGAACGAATCAAAATGGCAATCAAGCCTTTGGTTAAAATCGCATCGCTATCTGCACTGTACACAACCTTTCCGCCTTCGTAATCGGCGTGTAACCAAACTTTGCTTTGGCAACCTTTAATGATGTTTTCGTCGGTTTTGTATTTGGCGTCAATTAGTGGAAGCGACTTCCCCAAATCGATCACGTACTGGTAGCGTTCGTCCCAATTTTCCGGATCGAAAAGCTCAAATTCGGCAACTATTTCTTCTTGTATGGCACTTATACTCATGGTTTCGATTCTAATTTTAGCAATTGCTCGACTAAAGTAGCGATTTCCTGTGGCGGATTTCCGTGGTCAAACGCTGCCGACTCGAACGTATCGGTTTTGGTTTCTACTTTTAACTGTGCTATGGCAGCTCCGTCGTGAAAACGCTTGTTTGTCGGCGCTTCCAAAGTGCTGATCTTGTTTAGATTAATGCCTTTTAATGCCTCGAAGACACTTTTTTTATCTTCTGCCGAAAGGCTTTTCCATTGCAAATCCGCTCCGCGCTTTTCGACAACAGCAAATTGATTTTGACGGACATGTACTTCCTTAAAAAATCCACGACTGTATGCCGTATACGTAATGTTTGCATCCAAATTACTGCTCGTTTTTGCCGTGGTGCATTGCTGTAATACCGTCAGCAATAAAAAAAATCCAAAGTGTACTTTCATCGTTTCTTACAGCAGCATTTGTTTTGCTTTTTCAATTCCGTTTACCAAAGCATCAATTTCTTCGAAAGTATTGTAAAACATCATGCTTGCGCGAACGGTTCCCGGAATATCAAAGAAATTCATTATCGGTTGTGCGCAATGGTGCCCGGTTCTTACGGCTATGCCCATTTTGTCGAGTAAGGCACCCAAATCGTACGGATGCACGCCTTCGATGTTAAACGAAACCACCGATGTTTTGTGCGAAGTATCGGGTCCGTAAATACGTGCGCCATCGATAGCCGATATTTTAGCTGTGGCGTATTCCAACAAAGATTGTTCTTGTGCCGCAATTTTGTCGAAACCAATGTTGTTCAAGTAATCTAGCGCCACTCCTAATCCGATGCCGCCTTCAATATTTGGCGTTCCGGCTTCAAACTTGTGTGGCAAATCGGCGTAGGTTGTTTTTTCAAATGTTACTTCCTTAATCATTTCGCCACCGCCTTGATAGGGCCGCATTTTATTTAACCACGATTCTTTTCCGTATAAAAATCCGCTGCCGGTTGGTGCGCAAATTTTGTGTCCGCTTACCGTGTAAAAATCACAATCGAGTGCTTGAACATCGGGTTGCAAGTGCGGAGCCGCCTGCGCGCCGTCGATTAAAACAGCGGCTCCAACGGCGTGTGCTGCAGCAATTATTTCGCGAATCGGGTTTATGGTTCCCAATGCGTTTGAAATATGATTTACCGCTACCACTTTCGTTTTTTCTGTTAGAATTTCCGACAATGACGAAAGATCGAGCGTGCCGTTTTCCAACATCGGAATTACGCGGAGTTTTGCGCCCGTGCGTTCGGCCAAAAACTGCCACGGAACTATATTGCTGTGGTGTTCGAGTGCACCTATTAAAATCTCGTCGTTTTCATTTAAAAGCGGTTCAAAACCCGAGGCAACTAAATTGATGCCGTGCGTAGTTCCCGACGTAAAAATGATTTCGAAGGCATGTTGTGCATTAACGTGCTTTCGAATTGTTTCGCGTGCTGCCTCGTAACGGTCGGTCGAAATCTGACTCAAGTAGTGCACGCCGCGGTGAATGTTGGCATTTATCGTCTCGTAGTAATTGGCAATAGCTTCAATCACCTGCTTCGGTTTTTGCGAAGTGGCAGCGTTGTCGAAGTAAACCAAATTTTTCCCTTTTACGGTTTGCGTCAAAATCGGAAAGTCGGCGCGAATAGCTTGTACGTTGAACATACGATGATAGCAAATTTATTATTGCAAAGTTACAACAATTCGGTGCTGCACTTTTAACTAATGACTGGTTCGTAAGGCTGAAGTTTCGTTAAACTATTATTAATATCTTCATCGTCGTAAAACTAATCGGCGCAAAAGAAGTTTGCTGTCGGTCTAAATTCGAGATTTATGAAAAAGTGGTTGAAGCGTATTGGCCTAACTATCGTTGTTTTGCTGCTCGTTCTTATTGGTTACGTTGCTGTTTTTGAGTTTCCGAAATTGGAACTCATCTCCGGATTTTCGGCCAAGAGTTTAGCCAGCGGGCATTTCATCGACAACCGATCTGTAGAGCAGGTTGCTGCTGAAGATAACGACATTGATTTGGTGCGTTTGGCCAATTTAACCTTGAACGAATCTTCTAAGACAGCCGTAGCCGATGTGTTTGGCTTTAAAAGACGTACCGCATTGTACCGACCGGGTTTAGGAGCGATGTTGATCGATGATACCTTCGACCAGAAAGCACCGTACCTGGCGCCGAAACGTGTACAACCTGAATTAACGGCGCCTTATCCGTACGGAAACGGCGAAGCAGAGCCTGTGAAATTTGAAAACATCGATTACGAGCGTTTGCAAAAAGCGGTTGATTGGGCATTTGACAAGCCCGGCGAGAAGCAGCAGCGCAGTCGGGCGGTTTTAGTACTTTACAAAGACAAACTCATAGCAGAGAAATATGCACCCGGTTTTGATAAGAACTCCAAGATTTTAGGCTGGTCGATGACCAAGAGTATTACCGCTACGTATTACGGAATTTTGGAAAAGCAAGGCAAACTTAAAATTTCTGATCCGGCACCTGTAGCTGCTTGGAAGCAAGACGAACGAAAAGCCATAACCTTAGCCGATTTGTTGCACATGAATTCGGGTTTGGAATGGGAAGAAAACTACAGCGAAATTTCCGATGCCACGAGAATGTTGTTTCAAAGTCGCGACATGACACGCGTTCAGGCCGAAAAACCGCTAACGGGCAAGATTAACAGCTCGTTTAACTATTCGTCGGGCACATCGAATTTATTGTCGGGCATTATTCGCCAACAGTTTAACAGCCATCAGGAGTATTTGGATTACTGGTATTCGGCTCTGATTGACCGTATTGGTATGTACTCGATGCTTGTGGAAACTGATATGTCGGGCAATTACGTCGGCAGCAGTTACGGTTGGGCGACTGCGCGTGATTGGGCGAAATTTGGTTTGTTGTATTTGCGAAAAGGAAACTGGAACGGCGATCGGCTTTTTGATGAGAGCTGGTACAATTTTGTTCGTACGCCAACAAACGGCAGCAACGGCAAGTACGGCGGGCACTTTTGGTTGAATGCCGGCGGCCGTTACCCAGCTGCTCCGAGCGATTTGTTTAGCTGCAACGGCTATCAAGGACAAATGGTAACGATAATTCCGAGTAAAGATTTGGTTATCGTTCGGATGGGCCTGACCGAGGAAGGTGTGTTCGATTTTAATTATTTGTTTGGCGAGATTTCGAAAGCAATCAAATAATGAGCATTTTAATTGTTCTAGAGTGCTTGTTTTTTGGAATAGTAAAATAGCTTAGTAAAAGGCTTTTTATTCTTTATTATAGCTAAAATGTATTGAATAGAAAGTTTTAAATCCATCTATTTTACCTAATTTTGTGTGATTAATTCGGTTTTATGGTTGGTACAAGTCTTATTCCTACGGAAAAAATAGTAGAACGCTTGCGCTATGAGAATCCTTGGTGGGTGAACAAGCAAATTCCGGAAGTGTATAGTGCCATGGCGAGGCGGCTGTACTTTGATTTATTTTATCCTTTTGTTACAGAAAGAGACGTTAAACGGGCATTGGTTCTTATGGGGCCGCGACGCGTAGGAAAAACCGTGATGTTGTTTCACAGTATTCAACAATTGTTGAGTGAAAAAGTACACTTTCAAAGGATATTCTTTATCAGTATTGATAATCCGATTTATGTTCATTTGAGTTTAGAAGATCTTCTAGGACTTTGTAAGTATTCGCTTAATCTCGACAACTTGAAAGGTTGTTATGTGTTTTTTGATGAAATCCAATATTTAAAGGATTGGGAGCGTCATCTGAAAGTTCTGGTGGATACCTTTCCTGAAACCAAGTTTGTTGTATCAGGTTCGGCAGCAGCGGCATTAAAGTGGCACAGTACAGAAAGCGGAGCAGGGCGATTTACGGATTTTATGCTGCCACCACTTACTTTTCAGGAGTACATTCATCTCAGGGAAATGAATCATCTTATTTACGAAGGTTCTATACCTTACGGACAGAATCAAGTTCCGTATTGTTTAACGCACGACATAAAGGCACTCAATAAAGAGTTTTTGCATTATTTAAACTTTGGGGGTTATCCGGAGGTTGTTTTAAGTGAAAGGATCCAAAGTGATATGGGTCGTTATGTGAAAAACGATATTGTAGATAAAGTGTTGCTTAGAGATTTGCCTAGTTTATACGGAATCAGAGACGTACAAGAGTTAAATCGTTTTTTCACGTACTTGGCTTATAACACGGGAAATGAATTTTCGTATGAGAAAATGAGTAAAGAAAGTGGCATTCAAAAAGACACCTTGAAAAAATATCTGGACTATTTAGAAGCGGCGTTTTTAATAAAAGTTTTAAACAAGGTTGACATTGCTGCGAAGCGATTGAGAAGAGTGACAAGTTTTAAAGTGTATTTAACGAATACCTCTTTGCGCACCGCCTTGTTTTCGCCAATTAGTGAAACAGATAGCGAGATGGGAGCCATGGTAGAAACCGCGGTACTGTCGCAATGGATGCATCGCGAGAAATTAGATTTGACCTATGCACGTTGGAAAGAAGGAAGAAACGAGGGCGAGGTTGATTTGGTTTTAGTTGACGATAAACGATACAGACCAGTTTGGGGTGTTGAAATTAAATGGAGTAACCGATATTTTGAAAAACCAAACGACCTAAAAAGTTTAATTCGTTTTTGCAAGAGCAATCAGTTGCAAAAGGCTTTGGTGACATCAATAGATCAGGTAGGAATTAAGCAAACAGACAACTTGCTGTTTTCATTTTTACCTGCCGCTCTGTATTGTTACAATATTGGTGACATAACATTAAAAATGAAGAATCAATTTGGCGTGTAACGATTTATCTAGAACTCTTACTTTTGTGATGCCCGTTAACTAACATTTTTTCGTAAGGTTTTTTCTTTTGCATCGATTGCCCGCGGGAACGATTGGAGCAAGCTACCGTGTAGCGCGGAAAGCGTGATGGCGGCCTTAGCACTTGTGTAGATGAAGAACAATTTTTGGCCGCCACCCGCCCTAAAAAAGAAGACAAAAGTTTGCAATTTAAAACTTGTTTTTTTTCAAGAAAATATATTTATATTACGTTCGTTAATCAACCAAATAATTAAATATGAAAAAATTAAAATTGACAGCAAAGGTTCTATTCATGCTTTTGGCTGTTGTTGTGAGCTCGTGTAGCAGTGATGACGAAAATTCTGGCGGTGGAACATCGGCGGGCGACTACTACCCGTTGGCTGTAAACAACTCGTGGACTTATGAAAATTTGGACACGGGTGAGACGGTTGAATCGCGCTTTGTTGATACAGAACAGCAGGGCGGAATTAGTTACTATCAACTAAACAGTAACGAATTTTTAGCCCAAGCGAGTGTGTGGATTTCGAAAGATGGTGGAAATTACAATCAAAGAGTTGATGACCTCGTCATTGAACAATTTGGTTTTACTACTACGACAGAAGGCTATGAAATAACGATTTTTAAAGATAACGCTCCGGTTGGGCAGACTTGGACAGACTCGGCAACGTTTAATATTGTTTTAGCAGCTCAAGGACAATCGCAGACTAGCACGGCAACAGTTGCGGTTACCGGCGAAAACTTATTTATAGGATCTGCGACGGTAAACGGCGTAACGTATCCAGATGTTATCAAGGCACGCTACACTTTAGAATCTACTGTTTTAGGACAGCCAGGATCTAGCGCTGTAGTTACAGAAATGTGGTTTGCAAAAGACGTGGGCCCTATTAAGTCGACTACCACGGGAGGCAACGGAATTTCACAAACACTTGAATTGCAAACGTATTCATTGAATTAAAAGTACGAATTAATAGTATTGCAAAAAAAAGTCTCGCCGATGAAGCGAGACTTTTTAATTTCGTTCTTTATCTACTACAAATCAAATCCCAGATTCACACCTAGTTTTTGTGCGATGATTTTAGTAATTCGCTGTTTCAATTCCGGAATTTTAATCGATTCGAATACTTCATTCGAAAACGCGTAAGTTTGAGAGAGAATTAGATGCTAAATTTTGTGACTTATGGTGGAAATTTAGATTGTCAACAGTGACAAGATAGTTTTTCTGCTGTTTTAACCACAGGTTATTCTAGAGAGAAGAGCTGATTTAAGAAAAGTGATTTGTATTTTCACAGCTTTGAATATGCTGGTTTGATAACCTGTATAATTGTCTAGGATTCTTGTTGTTTAGTGATTTTCGTTTTTGCCTTTATGAGAATTATCAAATAGTCGTAAAAGGCAATTCTATTTAAGATTCTTATGTTTTAAAATAATATTTCCTTCTTTCCTAGATTATTGATAACTAAGTTTTGGTTTGAGTTTCTCTTTTACTCTTAATATTTTGTTTTATCTCTTGTGCTGTATTAACAAAAATTTTTATCACTATTTAGTTCAGAGTAAATCTCTTTAATAAGGTTAATGTTAAAGTTTGTTAAAATACTAGTGGTTTAAAAAGGCTAATTGCCTAATATTTTTTTGTATTAGTAGTGATTGAAATTAAAATTTTAACAGTTCTTAGAACTTTACATAAGCTTAATTTTTTAAATTTGATGTGAAATATATTTCATTTAATCTAATAAGTAATGACATGAAAAAAGTTTCAATTAAAATTGGCTCGATTTTGGCATTTGTTTTATTTTTTGCGAATGGTTGTACTACTAATGAAGGAAGCGATTTTTCAACGAAATCCCAAAAGGTTTTCAGCGAAAACACTGCTAATCGAGAGAAAAGTGACGGTCCCGAAAATCCAGCAAATCCGCAAGATGTAGTCGGTCAACAACATAATACGGTTGTAAGTTCAGTAATGATAAATGCAAATAATCTTGAAACTATTGATGATTACATCAACTTTTCAAGACAAGAGGCACTGCGTCAATATAATTATTCTTCTAATTCTCCAACTAATGAGCAGATTAAGACTGTTATATACGATGTTCGAAATAATTTTAAGAATGTGATTTCTAACAGTAATTTTTCTGAAGAAAGCAAATTCCAATTAGAGCGTTTTGTTGCAATTATGACAGATTCAAAGTTCGATAATGATTATAATGCTCTTAAGTCTGAAATAGTCAACTTTGAAAATGATTTGTTGAGAAACGTATTGATACCTAGCGTAGAAAAAGACAAACTTTTACAAGTTACTTCTATTGGTCGATATTCTTCTTTTTATTGGTTTAATCTAATGCTTGAAATAAAAAATGAAAATTCTGCTGAATCGAATGTTTTAGCTCGAAGACGCTGGTGGAAATGGGCATTAATTGGTGTGTGTGATGCCTTAGGAGCTATTGGCGGTGCGATCGCTGGAACTCCAACAGGAATAGCAGCTGTCGGTATGGCTGTAGTTGGAGGAGCTGGAGCAAGTGGGGGTGCTGCAACAGTTTTAGATTACCTTACTTCCGATAATCCGTAAATCTATGATAGTTCGATTAGTTATTTTTACAGCTCTAATTTATCAAGTTAGTTTTGCACAAACTGCCGCAACTTACTTGGGCGGACTGTCGTTGCTTAAGCCAATAAGGTCGCATTCGACTGTTTCCGATTTGCGCGCTACTTACGAGGGTTCGGTATCGTACAATGGCAAGACCTATTCAGGGCCTGTTACAATCTCGAACGATTACCTCGTATTCGAACAACAGCGGATATCGTTATTCGATAAAAAGTTAATGGAGTTGAATCTAACCGATCAAGCAAAATCGATTAAAATCATTCGCACCGGTCCAGAACATTTGTTGCATCGAGTATTGAAAGATAGTTTAGGAATGAAACTGTGCGACTTAAAGATCTTTGATACAACGGCGAATGCAGATAAAAAATCATTGACTTTTGTAGATAGTAGTCAAACAATTCGTTTTAGAAATTCGATTTTCAGAAAGAAATCAGCTGATGTTGCTGTATTTTTAAAGAGAATTCGAGTTACGGAATTGCAAAGAAAACAATTGGAAATCTGGATCAACGAGCTGTTGTAGTTTCCCGAATTTGAAGGGAATACCGATTTTTTATTTGTCTTGAAATTGCAGTCTCATAGGGAAATTGGATATAAAAAAGTCTCGCCGATGAAGCGAGACTTTTTTAGTTTAATAAGTATGATGTTACAAATCAAATCCCAGATTCACACCTAATTTTTGTGCGATGATTTTGGTAATTCGCTGTTTTAATTCCGGAATTTTAATTGATTCGAATACTTCATTCGAAAACGCGTACATCAATAAAGCTTTGGCTTCTTTCTTCGGAATTCCGCGCTGTTGCATGTAAAACATAGCGGTTTCGTCGAGCTGACCAATGGTACAACCGTGTGAGCACTTCACGTCGTCGGCAAAAATCTCCAATTGCGGTTTGGCATTTACAGTTGCTTTATCGCTCAATAAAATGTTGTTGCTTTGCTGAAAGGCATCGGTTTTTTGCGCTTCTTTTTCAACAAAGATTTTCCCATTGAAAACAGCCGTAGCATTTTCAGCAACAATACATTTATAATTCTGGTGACTCTCGCAGTTTGGTTGCGCGTGATGTACTAAGGTGTAGTGATCCACAAGTTGTTTGTCGCCGATAATGGTAATTCCTTTTAAGGTGCTGTCGATGCGTTCGCCTTGGTGGTAGAAATTTAAGTTGTTACGCGTGATGTTTCCGCCGAACGAAAAGGTGTGTACTGCCACGCGACTTTCTTGCTTTTGTGCGATGTAGGTATTGTCTACTAAATTCGCGCTAAGCAAATCGTTTTGAATTTTATAGTAATCAACGATGGCGCGTTTTTGCGCGAAAACTTCGGTCACCGCGTTCGTAAGTACGGTATTTTCGTTGAGTGATTGGTGACGCTCGATGATTTGCACATGCGCATTTTCGCCAACAATTATCAAATTTCGCGGTTGTACCATCAAGGCATTTTCAGCTCCGGTTGAGAAATAAATAATTTCAATAGGTTTTTCTACAACCTTGCTTTTGGGAACGTTAATGTAGGCACCTTCAACGGCAAAAGCGGTATTGAGTGCCGTAAGGCTGTCGTCTTTCTTGGCAATTTTATGAAAATACTCGTCGATTACCATTTTGTATTTCGGCTTGTTTAATGCCGAAGACATGGTGCATACGTCGAGGCCGTCGTGCGTTGTTGCCGAAAGAAACGACGAGAACTTTCCGTCTACGAAAATTACTTTGTACGTGTCGATTTCGTGCAGAAAGTACTTTTTTACGTCTTTGAATTCAATTCCCGAATCGTATTTTGGAAAAACGGTATAGTTTTTTTTCAGCACTGCGTTCAACGAAGTGTATTTCCAGGCTTCTTCTTTTTTGGTCGGAAAGCCTTTTTCTTCGAAGATTTTAATGGCGCTGTTGCGGATGTCGTGTATAGAAGCATCGACATCGATGTGTTCTTCGAAAGCGATAAACGAGGATAACAGAGTTTCTTTTAGTTCCATCGATTGCTTTAGTTAAGTTCGGCTTTAATCCAATCGTAGCCTTTTTCTTCGAGTTCGTAGGCGAGTTCTTTACCGCCCGACATAACGATTTTTCCGTCCATCAAAACGTGTACAAAATCGGGAACGATATAGTCGAGTAAACGTTGGTAGTGCGTAATGACGAGAATTGCGTTGTTTTCGTTGCGGAGTTTGTTTACGCCGTTTGCAACGATACGCAGCGCATCGATATCTAGACCCGAATCGGTTTCGTCGAGAATAGCCAATTTAGGTTCGAGCATGGCCATTTGGAAGATTTCGTTTCTTTTTTTCTCGCCGCCAGAGAATCCTTCGTTTAGCGAACGCGACAAAAATTTGCGATCCATTTCCAGTAATTCCGACTTCTCGCGAATTTTCTTCAACATTTCGTTGGCAGGCATTTCTTCTAATCCGTTTGCTTTACGCGTTTCGTTGATGGCGGTTTTGATGAAATTGGTTACCGAAACACCGGGAATTTCAACGGGATATTGAAACGATAAGAAAACGCCTTTGTGAGCGCGTTCTTCCGGGGCTAGTTCGTTAATTTCTTCGCCGTCGAGCACAATACTTCCTTCGCTAACGGTGTAGTTTTCGTTACCAGCAATTACGGCCGAAAGTGTACTTTTTCCAGAACCGTTTGGTCCCATGATTGCGTGAACTTCGCCGGCTTTTATGGTCAGATTTATTCCTTTGAGGATATCTTTATCTTCTACGGCTGCGTGTAGATTGTCGATTTTTAGCATGTTTTGTTTATTTGAGTCTTTTTATAATGTCCTTTTAAAGAAAGTATATCGCGTGTTTCTATAATGCTATTGTTGGTTATTTGCTAAATTATTGATGTTCGTTGTTTATTCTGCAGTAATTTCTGTGTAGCAGTGTGGCTCTTCGTGTGAATCCAAAATTGAAATTGCAAATATTTTTTTTCTTATTTCGGCGCTGGTTGTTTCCCATAAAATAGCAGTAAGTATATCTAAAGCTTCTGAGCACGAATCTAAATTGTCAATCCAAGAAGCTTTAACTTCTAAGATAAATTCAATATCATTTCAACTAAACAGTGGTTGTCTAAAGGATATCCTTTATCCTTGCATTTGTCGAAAAAAGTTTTCAGATTTTTTTCTAATTCTTTAATATCCATGATAATAAGCCGTTTTCACTATGTCATTGTCCCTTTACAATTTTTCCAGTATACAAATCCCAGATGGGAAAACACATTTGTTAACCATGCCCGTTTAGAGAACCATCTTCACTTGAAAAATTTTAATATTAGAAAACAACTCTGCATGCATCACATTTGCAGGCTTAACGTTGTTTTCAAAAATGGTCTCTTTAAACTTCATTATAGTTCTTCATGCAAGCTTAGCCTACACTGCCTTCTAAACTAATTTCCAATAACTTTTGTGCCTCAACAGCAAATTCCATCGGAAGCTTGTTTAACACATCTTTACTAAAGCCGTTTACTATTAAAGCAATGGCTTTTTCAGTCGGTATACCGCGTTGGTTGCAATAAAAAACTTGGTCTTCGCCGATTTTCGAAGTAGTTGCTTCGTGCTCGATTTGTGCCGACTGGTTTTTACTTTCAATGTACGGAAACGTATGTGCGCCGCAGGCATTTCCCATCAGCAACGAATCGCATTGCGAGAAATTACGCGCATTTTCGGCACGCGGACCAATTTGTACCAATCCGCGATACGAGTTTTGCGATTTTCCAGCAGAAATACCTTTGCTAATGATTGTCGATCGTGTATTTTTCCCCAAGTGCACCATCTTCGTTCCGGTATCTGCTTGTTGAAAATTGTTGGTAACTGCTATCGAGTAAAATTCGCCAACCGAATTATCTCCTTTCAATACGCAACTCGGATATTTCCAAGTAACTGCCGAACCGGTTTCTACTTGTGTCCAACTAATTTTTGCATTTTTCTCGCACAATCCGCGTTTTGTCACAAAATTGTACACACCGCCTTGTCCTTCTTTATTTCCTGGGAACCAGTTTTGTACGGTCGAGTATTTGATTTCGGCATCGTCGAGGGCAATTAGTTCTACCACTGCAGCGTGCAATTGGTTTTCGTCTCTACTCGGAGCGGTACATCCTTCCAAATACGAGACGTAGGAACCTTCATCGGCAATCACCAAAGTACGTTCAAATTGTCCGGTTCCGGCTTGGTTAATTCGGAAGTAGGTTGAGAGTTCCATCGGACATTTAACGCCTTTCGGAATGTAGCAAAACGAACCGTCTGAAAACACTGCCGAATTGAGCGCCGCGTAGAAATTGTCGCGCTGTGGCACCACTGTTCCCAAGTATTTTTGCACCAATTCCGGATATTCGCGAATGGCTTCGGATATACTCATAAAGATGATGCCTTTTTCAGCCAAGGTTTTCTTGAAGGTAGTAGCTACCGAAACCGAGTCGACCACAATATCCATGGCAACACCCGCTAAAGCCTTTTGTTCGTCGAGCGAAATACCGAGCTTTTTAAAAGTTTCGAGCAATTCAGGGTCGACTTCATCCAAAGAATTGTATTTCGCCTGACTCTTCGGAGCCGAATAATACGAAATAGCCTGAAAATCGGGTTTGGTATAATGCACGTTTGCCCATTCGGGTTCGGTCATTTCTTTCCAAGCGCGATAGGCTTCTAGGCGCCACTCGGTCATCCATTCCGGCTCTTCTTTTTTCTTTGATATAGCGCGAACAATATCTTCGTTAAGGCCAACGGGAAACGTCTCCGATTCGATATCGGTGTAAAAACCGTATTCGTACTCTTTGGTTTCGAGATCTATTTTTAGGTTGTCTTCGGTGTATTTGCTCATCTTATTTATGATTATTGAAAAAATCGAAAAAAGTTAAAAAAGCTAAAAATTGAAAATTCAAAGAACTTCAATATTTATATAGTTAGTAGCCAGACGTGTATGCTGTGAGATACTAAAAACACACGCTGCATGCATAATAATTAACTGTTTTCGGTTTTTTGACTCAATTTGTTTTGCTTTTCTAAGTTTTTCAAATATTTGATATAGTTGCCTAATTGTCCTGAAATTTCAAACAGTTCTGATTTATAGATTTTACATTCCTCATCGGACAGATATGACATTTCATTAAAAAAAGTGAACATATTTCTACATTCACCCGCTGAACCCTTAGCTATGTAAAGAAATCTTATCATTTCTTTAATGGTCTCTCGTTCAAATCCTTCGGCAATATTATTAGAAATCGATAATGCTCCTCTTTGTAGCTGATCTTTAAGTCCAAAATTTTTAGAAATAGAATCATTTTTATTGGCAAGTAGATAAGCATTCACTGCAAATTTTAGCGCTTTTTGATACACTTGCATTTCCTCGAACGAACTGTACTTTGCCATTAATTCTGTTGATTTTTTTCCGTTCTAATCAGCTTTTTATTTTTGACTGTTTATACAACTCTGTAACAACGAATCTCTTCTTTTGATTTTTTAGCTTTTTTCTATTTTTTAGCTTCCTGATTATTCAATCTTTCAATCTCGAAATCTTTCAATCTCGAAATCTCTAATTCTCACAGCGAAAAACTCTCCCCGCAACCACAGGTGCGTTGTGCATTGGGGTTGTTGAATACGAAGCCTTTGCCGTTCAAGCCGCCCGAATATTCGAGAATGGTACCTGCGAGGTATAAAAACGACTTCTTCTCTACAGCAATTTTCACTTCATTGTCTTCAAAAACCTTATCGTTTTCGCCTAATTCGCGATCAAATTTTAGTTCGTACGACAAGCCCGAGCATCCACCGCTTTTCACGCCTACTCGTACGTAATGTTGCGCCGCGTCGTAACCGTCTTCGCGCATCATCTCAACAATTTTCTTGCTGGCAGTGTCTGAAACTTTTATCATAACAGTATATAATTATTCTAAATTACGGCAAAGATACAACATCGCTAATCAACTGCTGCCGAATTTAATTTTTCTACAACATAATACCATAGTTTCTGTTTATGGTTTGGGCGGCTTTACCGGCTGTTCGCTGCAAGCTTTTTCAACAAATCCAACAAAACAAAACCGTTTGCCAAGCTTCTAAGGTCGCTCGCCAAACGGCTGTTTTGTATCGTTTTGTTTTCAAAAGGCTTTTCGCTGCCATCCGGGCCGCGCGTGTCGTTACCGCAAACCGTCTCTGATTCTACCAGGCAAAAAAAGCCGCTTGAAAAAGCGGCACAGTAAATCATTGATAACGGTTTACATTCAAGGCTGGTTCAACCAAGTTGGGTTGTAATCAATCCATCCTAAGGTAATGGCGGTTACCCAAAGACAATACACGGTGATACTGCCAATAAAAAGTGAAGCCATAATCTTTGTGTCTAAAGTGTTTTGCAACTTTCTCTTCTGGTAGAAATAATAAATAATTCCAGAGCAAACACTTATCGCCGCAAGCAGTAGCGTACTGGTGTTAGAAGATAAAAAAGTAGGGTCTACAACAATTACAACACCGTGAAGAATTAATAGTATAAACAGAAAGAAGTGGCAGATTCTAATTATTGTATTCATTGCTTTTTCCATATTTTTCTAGTTTTTCAAAGTTAGAAAAAGTTGAATTTAAATAAAGTGTTGAAAGCATACTGATTAAATTTTTAACACATTCCAGAAGCATTATTTTTAATTGTTTCAACGCTACTTTTCCAAAGTATAAAATCAGATTAGTTTTCTGGTCTGTTTGTTTGTTTTCTGGTAGCAAACCAATAAAACAGACCTCTGCACTTCCACAGAGCGGCGTATGCGAATCAAAATCTATTTGGTCAACTCCACACGATAATAGCAAAAAAAACAGTGTGGTTTCGATGCCTTTCGTGTAATTAATATCGCTTATGTTCATTTTTCATGCTAATTCATATAATCACCAACTGCAACTAAATTTAGTTGCAGTTTTAGGTAGAAAAACTTGTAAAACAATTATGCTATGGAAACTAGATTTACTTTTTTCATAGCTAATTGCATTAAAAAAAGACAAGTTTTATCGTTATTTACAAATTCATTTTCTCTGATATTTTTACGTAAACAGTCATTATGCAATAAGATTTTTTATTGTAACATATATTGCATAACATATCGAAAGTATAAATAAAACAGCTCCAGCAGACATAAAATTTGATTTCTCGTAGGGCTTGTTCTTAAGCCTAAAACGCAGAAAAAGAACTAGGGCAATCATTAAACCATTAAAAATATAAAAAATATTCCAAGAAATTAATGAAGGTTTTACGAATACAACTATTGTAAAACACGTTAAAATTAGCAAAAGTAAATCGTAAAGGTGTATTAAATTGTATTTCATTGTTTCTAAACTTTTAGTTTCGAGCCTCCAGTGATGTTCTACGTATTATTGGTTAATCATCCTAGCAGCCGTTCGATTCCCAACAATCTTGCATATCTGAATCGTATTGGATGCCGGAATATATCATGGCAATAACCCAGCCAGCAGTTGCACCAGGCCCTCCTGCGCCGAAAGATATCGCGGTGCTTATAACGGCTGTTAATGTAGCCTGTTGCATTCTGATTTTGTGATTTCTTTCCGCAGTTCTCACACACGGCGCATATCCCGGACCACAACTACTTACTGTAGCTTGATAACCATTCTCTAAGACAAAAAGTAAAATATCACCAAGAGTTCGTTCTCTACTTTGAATCGAACTATCACGGTAAAACAACTCAGAATTTGCAATTCTGGCTGAAAACGCTAAGAATTCATTTAACTTATCGAAGTAATCAGCGTTGTAATCACTTCCTAGAATGGTAGGCAGATTTAAACTGCTTAGATTTTCGCGCTCGTAAGGAAGCAGTTTGTCGTAAACACTTTGCAAGTTAGCTCTTGGTTCAAATAGAGCTTCATTTAAGTTTAAAGTAAGATACTCTCTTAACGCTTGTTGCTTTAAAAGTTCCAAATTTTCAGCACTAATAACTGGCTTTTCTTCACGAAGAAGAATTTTCGCGTCAGATTTTGAAGATACATCGCCATCGCTAGAACAACTTGTAATAATCAAACTAAATAATACTGTCAATGATAATGCGATAGAAAAAATTTTATTTTTCATTTTTCATTTTTCATTTTTTAAAAATTAGTAAAAAAGTAACTTGGTTAACCGTGAACAAAGAAAACTAAAAATAATGCTAATCGACAATCATTTAACGTTTTTTTTTTT
>NZ_NOXX01000166.1 GCF_002251775.1 Flavobacterium aurantiibacter | reverse complement strand
TGTTCAATTTATTTTACTTCAAATAATTTCACCCAACGGGTTAAGTAAATAAACTGAAATCTAAATCAAAAGAGATGAATAATTCTATACTAGCGAAAATCAAATTTCTTCTATTTATATTCATAAGTACTGCCGCATTTTCTCAACAAGCTGTCGAAGCAAAAGGCAGCGGATTAAACAAAGCAGACGCTTTACAAGACGCTCTTAGAAACGCCGTTTCTCAAGCAGTAGGTGTGAGCTTGCGCTCGGAAACACGAGTCGAGAACTTTATGGTAATTTCCGATGCTATTGCATCAAATACATCGGGCTATATTAAAAAGTACTCCGTTACTAAAGAAGTTCCGTTTCCCGACCGTTTCGAAGTTACCGTGCAGGCCGAAGTAACTACAAATAGTTTGGAAGCCGATTTTAAACTCTTAAGTAAAACAATCGGTGGCGTGCGCTTTCTCGTAATGGTAGATCCCAGCGTACAAAACGAAACCGAAAAGAAAGACTTGCAAATTGCCGTTGATCGCATCAACAGCTTCTTAGCCGAACGATCGTACCGTTATGTAGATCAATCGCGCTTAAAAACCTTGCAAACAGAAAGAAGTAACTTGTTGCAAGAAAGCAATGCGCAGTTAAGCTACGCACAACAGTTGGCAGTTTTATCTAATGCACAGTTCATTATTCTAGTGAGTCAGTTAACTACCTCAGAAGTTAAAGGCGCGTTCGATATCTCGCAAGGTAAAAAAGTTTCGTTTCAAGCACGCGCATTCGATAACTGTACCGGCGAAGGTTTAGGTTCTATTAGTTTGGAAAGCTTACCAAAAGCTGGCAACAGCTCCAATACCGTACAAGCGTTAAATCAAGCGGTCGATTTAAATTTTTCTAAACTAATCGCTATGGTAACTGGCTATATCGGAAGTTGGGTAAATTCAGGAACACCTTACGAAATTCGATTCTATAATTCGGGAACTTTCAGAGACCTAAGAACGCTTCGTACAAAACTAAAAGCCGATAAAAATTTTGGTGGCGATTTAGAAATCGTTTCTGCAAACAACTACACAAAACTTGTTTGTACTTATAAAAATCACGCCGATGATTTAGCAGACAAAATCCTAGATTATGCCGACGAAATTCCAGCACTTCAAAAACAATTAATCGATGTAAAAATGATTTACGGACGCCAAATTAACTTTGCCCCACAATCGTTCATCATACCTAATTTGCTTAAACCAGCACAACAATAAACTATAAAATATGAAAACAAAATTAGTACTCTTATTTGCGTTTTTTTCGCAGTTATATTTTGCACAAACAAGCACAATTACCACGTTTTCACAAGAAGGCGAACGCTTTTACGTAATTCTAGATGGCGTTAGACAAAACGATTCGCCATCCACAAACGTGCAAATAACCGATTTAAAAAAGCCAAACTACTTGCTAAAAATCATTTTTGAAGACAGCAGTATTCCAACAATCAACGAAAATGTTTCTTTAATCGATTACGATGAGAAACGAATGAACGTTACCTATAATATCAAAAAAGATAAAAAAGGAAAGTACAAATTGCGTGTAAGTAGCTTTGATAACGATACCGAGCAACCATCCGCAACCGCCGAAGTAGTGAAATTCCACGAAACCGAGAATCCGCTACCTCAAACTGTGAAAAGTACACCGAAGAAAAACACGGAAACTACTACCCAAACGGTCGATGTAAATACAGTAGGTGTGGGTATTACAACAACTATCGAGGAGTCCGACGATCGCGTTAATGTTAACATGAATGTTGGCGGTTTAAATACAACGACAACAATCAGCGAGTCCGACGATAACGTTAATGTTAATATGAACGTTGGCGGGGTGAAAACCACTACTACAGTAACAACAAAAACCACAACGCCAATCAAACCGTCGCGTACCATCGGTTCTGAAGAAGATATTGATATCACCGATAAACCTAAAGTAGTTAAGTCGACACCAAAGTCGACACCAAAGTCGACACCAAAAACAGCAAAAACCTGTACCGTGCAAATGTCGGCTACGGAGTTTCAAAAAGCGAAACAGTCTGTCGAAAAACAATCGTTTGCCGATTCACAAATGAAGGTAGCTAAACAAATTGCAGCGGCTCAGTGCTTGTCAACGGCACAAATTATCGAACTCATCAACATCTTTTCGTTTGAGCAAAACAAGTTAGATTTCGCTAAAGCTGCATACGCAAGCTGCGTGGATAAAGACAATTACTACCAAGTAAACGATGTGTTTAGCTTTTCATCATCAACCGATGAGCTAACCGAATACATCGAAAACATCGCTAAATACAAAGAGTAATTCGATACTACTCGAAGTAATAAAGTTTGTTTCGAGTAACGCAACTAGCGAAAATTCGAGCACAACTAAACCACAGCCGCAATTTTGTAGCTGTGGTTTTTTTATTTGGGCGGCATTTCCGGCTGTTCGCTACAAGCTTTTTCAAATAAGGCACAAAAGTAAACGTTGGTCGCGGCTTCTTAGGTCGCCACGCCCAACGCACTTTTGTATGCCTCATTTATCAAAAGGCTTTTCGCTGCAATCCGGGCCGCAAAGTCGTTACCGAAAAATTCGTCTGTTTTTATGTGGTTTTTTAACATACGTAATATTGCAATATTACCTCCAGTAAAAAATTGAAAATCAATTAGATGATATCTTAGTTTTCCTATTAAAGAAAATAACTTTTAGAAAAAGTACATTTTTAGGTAACGTTCGCCCGCGGCCGTGATGGCAGTGAAAATAAAAGCGCAACGAAAGCGTATGAGAGCGGTTTTGAATGGGCAACCAGCGGAAGCCCCAGACAAAGCCAGCACGAACCGCTTTTGTGCGCTTTTATTGCAACGAACAGCGCGAAATGCCGCCCAAATTACAATACCGAAAGTCCTTTTACGGTTTGGTATAAGCGCACGGCATTGCTGTCGGTGAGCAGCGAAACAAAGTGGCAAACCGAGAGTAAACGGCGGTACAACGGGGCTGAGGTATCTTGAAAACGTTCGGGCAACAAACGTAAAATTAAAGTGTCGATGTTGCGCTCGTTACCAGCCGCTTGGCGCTCTAAAGCCGTGATAAACGCATCGAGCAAGGTTTGAATAATTTCGTAGCCGTTGATTTCCTTTTCGGTAACCTCGCGCGAACGGTAAATCTTGTCGATACTCAACTTAATAATATCGTCGATTTGCGCTTTGTACTTACTTTTTTCCATCAACGAACGGTGGAAAGTACCGGCCAAAATCTCGCTTTCGTGCTGTAAAAATAACTGAACCGCATCTTGAATTAAACTGCCAATGGCCACCGCGCGCAAGTAACTGATGCGATCTTCTTTGGATTGCAACTGCGCGAATTTGCGTCGATCGAGCTTGTCTTCGACCAATCGAATGAGGTATTCCAAAGCAAAATCTTCCGAGATCAATCCCAGGTTTATGCCGTCTTCAAAATCGATGATGGTGTAGCAAATATCGTCGGCGGCTTCCACCAAAAAAGTAAGCGGATGTCTCTGAAAAGCCACTTCTTCGCGGTCTTTACGGAGTAGTCCCAATGCGGTAGCTACTTCTTCAAAAAAGGCTTGGTCGGCTTGAAAAAAACCGTATTTCTTGTCGGAGATTTCTTTGGTAGGTTTGTGCGGAAGCGATGCTTTCGGATATTTCATAAACGCACCGAGCGTAGCGTACGTTAGACGAATACCGCCTTCAACGCCGGCACGATCGCCACACAATACGTGAAAACCGTTGGCATTTCCTTCGAAGCAAATCAAATCCTGCCACTCAGCAGCTGTCATTTCGGATTGATATTGCGCGCCTTTTCCAAATTCAAAATACGCTCCAATTGCTTTTTCGCCCGAGTGCCCAAAAGGCGGATTACCAATGTCGTGCGCCAAACAAGCAGCAGCTACGATTGCGCCAAAATCTTGCGCCTGATAGCCGTGTTCATGCACCAAATACGGATATTTTTTAAGGATAGCTGCACCGGCGGCACGTCCTAAACTGCGTCCAACCACCGAAACTTCTAACGAATGGGTGAGGCGTGTGTGTACAAAATCGGTTTTCGAAAGCGGGATGACCTGAGTTTTGTCTTGTAAACTTCGAAACGGCCGCGAGAAAATGATGCGGTCGTAATCAACGTCGAAGCCAATGCGGGTTTCGTCTTCGTCGCGGCGCAATCGGTTTTTGGTATCGCCTTGCTTTTGTAGCGAAAGAAGTTGTTCGTAGGTCATCATAGCGGTTGAGTTTACAAGTTTCGCAAAAGTAGGTTGCTTTATCGGATTTTAAAGGCCAGAGCAATGTCGCAATTTAAAGTATTAAAACCTGCGTTCGAGCTTTGCAATCCTGCGTTTGAGGTGTGTCTGAAGTTGGGTCGAATATCGAATCGTAGATTTTTTACGTGATAGGAGAGTCCGACGGCAAAAACATCTGCGAAGGCGAATCCGCGAGACAGGCGTTCGGTTTGGGAGTCGTTGTACATGGGACCAACGGATAAGTAGCCGTAAACATCGAATTTTTTCGACAAATGTCGGCGTGCGATAAATCCGATGCCGAGTGCATATTCACGAATATCTTTCAATTTGGTGTAGCGGTCGCGCAGTTCCTCAAAGTTGGGTTCGTCGGGCGTTACAAAATACAAGTTGAGTAGTTGGTGTTTGGCGAAGTTTAATTCGGGTTGAATTAACACTTCATAACTCCATTTTTCGGTGTGGTGAACTTGAAAAAATGCCTCAAGTTTTAGCGTTCGATTGCTGTATGAATAATCGGTATTACTTATTTCATTTCCAGCACCAGCGGCAATTTCGATGTATTTAGGTTTGTAAATTTGAGACTGAAGTGTTGTTGTAAAAAAGCTACAAAACAACAGTATGTATAATGCTGAAGCTCTCATAAGTTGTAAAACTACTAAAATGAAAGCAAAAGCGGGTGTTAATGTGTAAATTTGCGAGCTTCATGAAACAATTGTTTACATATCCAAAGGCCGACAAGCTCAAAAGTACCAAGCAAATCGACGCCTTATTTCAATCGGGAAAAAGTCAGGCTATTTTTCCGGTTCGCGCCGTTTATCGTGTCGAGAATAGCGAGAATCCAGGTGTTCAAGTTGCCGTTACCGTAGGAAAAAAACATTTCAAACGCGCCGTGCTTCGAAATAGAGTAAAGCGCTTATTGCGAGAGTGTTATCGTTTGGAACAGCATCGCTTACGCGGAAGTGAAGACCGTCGCCTACAAGTCATGTTGCTGTATCAATCAAACGAAATACTTGAATTTGAAAAATTGCGTTTAGTTATCTGCAAGCTTTTCGATAAATTGGCACAGGATATGCAACAAAAGTCTTCGGAAGTGGGTATTGAAAATCCCGAAAACAAAGCTTAAATAAAATTATAGATGAACCGTTTTACAACTTGGGTCAGCTCTTATAAAAAACGATTATTGGTGGGCATTGCCGCCGCAGGATTGTTTTATACAACAACATCGTTTAAAGACGATTTTTTTGAAATCGCCAAACAATTGGAGATTTTCACTGAATTGTACAAAACGGTGAACATGAATTATGTGGACGAGCTCAGTCCAGCTGATTTGATGGACAAAGCCGTTAAAAGCATGTTGGCCGATTTAGATCCGTACACCACGTACTTTAATGAAGGTGACGTGGTTCGGTATAAAATCAACAATACCGGCGAGTATACCGGTATGGGCGCCGCTATTTTGCGCAAGGACGGTATTGTTTTTGTGCGCGAACCGTACAAAGGTTACGCTGCCGACAAAGCCGGTTTGAAAGCGGGCGACGAGATTGTGAAAGTGGGCGATGTATTGCTCAGCGAGTATGAAGAAGACGCCAGCCAGTTGTTCCGCGGTTCGAAAGGAACTAAAATTGCGATTCAGTACCGCCGTCAAGGGAAAATTTACGATGCACAACTCACGCTCGACGAAGTTGAAGTAAAAGCAGTGCCGTTTTACGATATGGTCGATGCTACGACAGGTTATATCGTACTTAGTCAGTTCAACCAAAAAGCATCTGCTGAAACCAAACAGGCATTAGAAGAGTTAAAAGAAAAAGGTGCTAAGAAAATCATCTTGGATTTGCGCGGAAATCCGGGAGGTTTGCTTAACGAAGCCGTAAACGTTTGCAATTTATTTGTTCCGAAAGGCGAAATTATTGTAACGACGAAATCGAAAGTAGAGAAGCACAACAATACGTATCGTACTGCTAAAGAGCCGGTGGATACTGAAATTCCGTTGGTGGTTTTGGTCGATGGAAAAAGTGCTTCGGCTTCGGAAATTGTGAGCGGTGGCTTGCAAGATTTAGATCGTGCCGTAGTGGTTGGAACGCGCAGTTTCGGGAAAGGTTTGGTGCAACGCCCCATCGATTTAACTTACGGAACTCAAGTGAAGGTCACTATTTCTCGCTATTATACGCCTTCGGGCAGATGTATCCAAGCATTGGACTATTCGCGAAAAGATAAAGATGGAAAAGCCATTCGTACAGATGCTTCGCAATACAATGCATTCAAAACTAAAAATGGCAGAACGGTTTACGACGGCGGCGGCATTCAACCCGATGTAGAACTGCCCGAAGCTAAGATGAGCTACATTGCCACCGCACTTCAGAAAAACGACGGTATTTTTCGCTATGCTACCGATTACTACTACAAAAACCCGATTCCGGAGAATGGTATTCCTAATTTCACTTCTGCGAAATACGCCGAGTTTAAGCAGTTTTTGAAAACCAATAAAATCAATTTTGATACGGAAACAGAAGTAGCATTGCGAAAAACATTGGAATCGGCAAAAAAAGAAAAACTCGATCAAAGCATTGCTAAAGAATACGAGCAATTACTAGCAGCTATTCAGCGTAGTGAGGATGTAGAGCTCAATAAATATGAAGGTGAAATCAGCAAGTTGATTATCGACGAATTAATCAAACGCTACGCCTATAAAGAAGGTTTGTATAAGTATTATTTAACCAACGATACGCAAATCAAAAAGGCTACAGAATTATTGGCAAACACTGCTTCGTACAATAAAATCTTAAAAAAATAACTATGAGATTTTGGATGTTTTTATTCCTGTTACTAACTACTACTATACAAGCTCAGGAAGAAGTAGTACATTCCATTTATTTCGGTTTCGATAAGTTTTCGCTCGATGCCAAGCAAGAAACCGACGTGGTGAACTTCATTAAACAAACCGATTCTACACGAATTGAGTCTATTCAAATTTTTGGCTACACCGACGATGTCGGAAAAGAAGCGTACAACTTTAAGTTATCGACAAATCGCGCCAATACCATCAAACAAAAGCTCATCGACAACGGCATCAAGAATAAGATCATTGTTACCATTGAAGGAAAAGGACGCATTTTAATTGACGACGATGTGGTGGAGAACCTGCCTGAAGTTCGCTCCAAGAACAGAAGAGTAGATGTGGTAATCAATTTAAAACCACTTCCTAAAATTGAGCTGCCCGGATTCTACACGAGCATACAGAAAAAGCATGTGGTTGGCGACCATATTTACCTCGAAAACTTATTATTCGAACGCGGTAGTTCAAAATTAACGTTTAAGTCGAAAACCGATTTAGATAAAGTAGCGCGTTTGTTACAGAAGTACAAGAATTTGCATTTCGAAATTCAAGGACATGTGTGCTGTACGCCGCCCTATCAAAAAGAAGCAATTGATAAAGAAACGCGTAAACGACAGTTAAGTCATAACCGTGCCGAAAGCGTTTACAAGTATTTGATTTTTAAGAAAATCGATAAAAAACGAATGACGTTTAAAGGCTACGGAAATACCGTTCCTTTGGGGAAAGGCGCCGAGTACGATCGTCGGGTTGAGTTGGTAATTACGAAGATTTAGGATCCAAGCGCATTCGTACATGCGGAATGTTGTCTTCCAAATACATCTCACTAATGGTCACAAATCCGTGTGAAGCATAAAATTGCTCCAGATAACACTGCGCAGAAATTTCGATGCGCTGCACGCCAAAAAGGCGATACAATTCCCGAATCGCTTCGGTCATCAGGAGATGTCCCCATTTTTTGTTGCGATATTCAGGATCAATAACTACACGTCCGATACAAGCCGTTTCAAAGTAATTTCTCGCATCGAAAAGTCGGCAATAACAAACCACACGATTGTCGGCAACGCCCATTAAATGCACGGATTTTTGATCGTAATGATCGACGTCTAAGTACGGACAGTCTTGTTCTACGACAAATACTTTAGCGCGCAAATGCAGAATATCGTACAAGTTTTGTGTACTTAATTCGTCGAAAGGCTTAACCAGCCATTGCGGTGTTTCCATCAATATAATTTTACCGATTTTATCATGGCTTCCAGTTCGTGCATCAGGTCGCGCTTCTCTGTCGACGGCGCATAACAAAAGCCTTCTACAATTACAAATTGGTTGCGTTTTTTATCACGAATGGCAAAATTGATAAACGAACCGTTCATGAAATCGCCTTTTAATTCCCAAGTTCCTTTGGTTTCGTAAATTCTTCTACCGTTCAAACGTCCGACGGCAAAATACGGCGCATAAGATTCTTCGGTTTGCATTTTACTTCCGCGTTCTTTTCCGCGAATGTATTTTCTGCTAATCGAATCGCGAACGCGAATGATATTCCCAGCAACATTTCCTCCCTTGAAAATCGCTGAAGTCGGAACGCGATACACAACTAAACTGGTATTACCCGATAAAATCTCGCGTTTAAACCATATAAAGTTGCGTTTAGAAAGTGCCACTTTGTATTTGTTGGAAATCAGTAAATCGATTTTAAATCGTTTTTTGAGCAGCTCGGTTTCCAATTTACTGGTGTCGATTTTTCGCTGGGAATACGCAATTTCGTTTGCTTTAAACTGGCTAACGATGCCGTTTACATGTTCGTCGAGCACGGTGATGATATCCGGAATCGATTTGCCAGAAATGTGCGCCACATGTTGCGGTTCGGCAAACTCATTTCGAACCATTTTGTATTCGCTTCGATCCTCTTTCTTGATGATTAGAACGTTACGTGCCGTAAGCCTGCCATCGAGCGCACGAAGCGGATACTGATTTATCGTAAACTGTGGTTCTTCTTGGGGAAGTCCGTCGACCGGAGCGGCAAATTTCTTACGAATACTATCGCCAATCTCACCATCCCATAACTGATCGGGAATTACTACCGATAACGAGTTTACGGCGCCCGTAGCTTGTGGCAATGCAGTTGAGTCGCGATCTGCGCAAGCAAAAAGCAAAAAGGCTAAAAAGCACAATAGGGATGATTGTCGCATACCAATAATTCTAAAAACCCAAAAGTTATAATTGCTCAGGTTTTAAGGAACTCAAAGCTACGAATTAGTTCGAAACAGAACGACCGAACAGCGTATTCAAAATGCAGGCACGTTGCTAAATCCTCGAAACAGCGTACTATTTTCCTTTGATTTTTAAACGCATACCTGGTTTAAGATCGTCGCCGCTGATTTTGTTCCACTTCTTGATGTCGGAAACCGTTACACCGGGATACTTTTTCGCGATTGCAGAAAGCGAATCGCCTTTGCGAACTAAATAGCTTTCCGAACGCGATTTTTGTTTATTAGCAGCTACTTCTGATTTTGCACCTAAGTCGGTTTTTTGGATAATCAATTTGGCGCCAACAGCAATTTGTGTTCCGCTTAAATTATTCCATTTTTGAATATCGGCAACGCTCACTTGATGTTTACGAGCTATAGCAGCTAAATTGTCGCCGGCCACAACAACATGAGTAATTTCCTGCGTAGCAACGGCGTTTTCGCGCAATTCTTCAGCTGTCTCAGCAGTTAATATTTTAAGTTGGGTGTTCAACTTTACATTGTTGTCGGCCATATTGTTCCATTGCTTTAAATCGGCAACAGTAACGTTAAATCGGCGTGCAATACTGCTTAAGTTATCTCCGGCTTGTACCGTGTACAATTGCGGTTCGCTGTTGTCTGAAACCGCCGTGTCGCTAACTTTTTGCGAACTCGAAACTTCCGTTTTCGCTTCTTTTTCGTTATTCGAAGCATCGGCTACTGCGGTATTTTCTTCTGCGGCAACCGTTTTGTAAATGCGCAGGTTTCGACCTAAAGGTGCGGTGTTGCTCCGCAGCTTATTCCATTTCTTTAATTGTGCAACGCTTACATCGTACCGATTGGCAATGCTACTTAAGTTTTCACCGCGACGTACTTTGTGGTATTTTGTTTTTGTCGAAACATCTTTAGGCATCGAATCGCGGGCGGCAACTCGGCTGCTGTCGCGTGCCGTTAGATATTGTTGGTATGGGCGTTCGCGACGTGCGTTTTCAAATTCTACGTAAGCATAAATTTTATCTTCGTTTGAAGTAAACAAAGCTACTTTATCGGCAGGTAAACGCAAGTAATGCATCTTGTTTGTGTAGGTAGGAATAACATTTACCTTGTACGACGGATTCAAAAGTTGCAATTGCGCGATCGGAATATCCAACAAATCAGATAATTGTTTGAAGCTAATTTGTTTGCGGATTCCCACAGTGTCTGTTTGGAAATGCTTGATTATAGCGCGATTCGGAACAATTCCGTGTTCTTTGTGGTATTCGTAAATGTACATCGTTGCCAAGAAAGCAGGAACATAACCTTGCGTTTCTTTTGGTAAATTCCGACGAATATTCCAGTAATTTTCTTGTCCGCCGCTTCTGCGAATCGCTTTAGCAACATTTCCTGGTCCGCTGTTGTACGAAGCGAGTACTAAATCCCAATCGCCAAAAATACGGTACATATTGCTCATGTACTGTGCTGCAGCGTCGCTAGCTTTTAATGGGTCACTGCGCTCATCTACGTACGAATCGATGTGTAAATTGTATTGCTTTCCAGTTTGGTACATAAACTGCCACAAACCTGTTGCACCCACGCGCGAAACGGCTTTTGGGTTTAATGCCGATTCAACCACGGCCAAATATTTTATTTCTAGCGGTACATTTTTCCGCGCAAGCGCTTCTTCAAATAAAGGGAAATAATATTCAGAAACGGCCATCAAGCGCTCAAAGGCACGCTTGCGGTTTTTCAACCACGATTTAATTAAATTCTCTAAACCAGGATTGTATTCAATATTAAAAGGCGATTTTGCGTCGAGCTCTTTTAATCGTTTCTTTAACAATTCAGTCGATAAGTTGTATTCAACCTTTTCGTCTAAGTCGATGTTTTTAATATCTGCCGATAAATCTGCATATAAATCAAGACTCGTGAGTTCCTTCAACCACAGGCTGTCTACGCACGAAGCCATTTTGTCGGTAACAAAAGTTTTTTTGATGCTATCTAAGAACTGAGCTGCTGTTTGTTTCGAGGGAGTTGAACCGCTAACCGCCACGTCCTGCGCCAAAACAACCGGCGCCGCAAACAAGCTGAATAAAGCAGTAACAACTATTTTTTGTATTCTCATAATGTTTGTTTCTGAGGTTACTTTGTCTTGCCAAAAACTGTACCAATCTCCGATCATGGGCTGCTGTGGCAAAAGAAAATAGCTAGCCACAAACGACAAAAAACTTCAATATATGCAAAATTAGCAATTAGAATTTTATTTTACCTAGTCTATAAACCACTTTTAACCTTTTTTATTGTTAATTAAGCAAAAAAAAGCGGCAGTTGCACGAAACAACTACCGCTAAAGTTTGCCGATTATTTAAAACTTATTCTAAAATAGCATCAATTCCCGGTAAGCTTTTTCCTTCCAACATCTCCAACATAGCACCACCGCCTGTCGATACATAACTCATCTTTTCTTCCAGTCCAAATTGCTTCACAGCCGCAACCGAATCGCCGCCGCCAACCAACGAAAATGTGCCGTTTGCTGTAGCTTGCGCAATGAAATTCCCCAAAGTAATGGTTCCGTTCGCAAAGTTCGAAAACTCAAAAACACCGAGCGGTCCGTTCCATAAAATGGTTTTCGATTTCAATACCAAAGCCCCAAATTGTTCCAAGGTTTTTGGTCCGGCGTCTAAGCCTTGCCAGCCGTTCGGGATGCTGCGTACATCGCAAATTTGCGTTTGTGCCTCGTTTGAAAACGAGTTTGCAGCCACTACATCAACCGGAATGTGAATGTTCACACCTTTCGCTTTTGCCTTTTCCAAAATCTCAAGAGCTAAGTCCAGTTTGTCGTCTTCGCAAATCGAGTCGCCAATTTCGCCACCCAGAGCTTTTATAAACGTAAAGGTCATTCCGCCACCCAAAATCATGTCGTCAACCTTGTCGAGAATATTTTCGATTACTGTAATTTTCGACGAAACCTTACTTCCTCCTAAAATGGCCAAAACAGGTTTCTCGGCCGCTTTCAATACTTTATTTAAACTTTCAATTTCTTTTGCCAACAGGGTTCCGAAGCATTTTTTCTCGGGGAAAAATTGTGCAATAATGGTTGTCGATGCGTGTGCACGATGCGCCGTTCCAAATGCGTCGTTCACGTAAATGCTTCCCAATGCAGCTAATTCTTTCGAAAAGGCAATATCGCCAGCTTCCTCTTCCTTGTAGAAACGCAAATTTTCCAAGAGCAAAACTTCACCCGCTTTTAAATTCGCAGCAGCTTGTTGCGCAACTTCACCACGGCAATCGCTCGCAAAATGTACCGGAACTCCAAGAATCTCCGAAGTTTTAGCAACGATATGTCTCAATGAAAATTGATCGTTGATGCCTTTTGGTCGACCGAGATGCGACATTAAAATCACACTTCCACCGTCGGCTAAAATTTTATCTACAGTGGGTTTTGCCGCTTCGATGCGCGTGGCGTCGGTTACCTGGAAATTCGCGTCAAGCGGAACGTTAAAGTCCACACGAATTAGTGCCTTTTCGTTGGCGAAATTAAAATCAAAAATCGTTTTCATCTGTTTGCTGTTTGGTTTCAAAGATATAAACTCAGCGAATAAATACGTTAGGAAGGCTCTTTTTTGATGTTATTTAATGCTGAATTTTATTTTTTGGCTGTGCCCCTCCGCCCGAGCTGTCCCCACTGTCGGGTCGCGTCGTCCGCTGTATCTCCCAAAAAACGCAAGCGATTTTTTGGCAGGATGCCGCTTCCACCGCTCACAGGGGCAATCGTAACAAAAAAAGCCGACTAATCAGCTGGCTTTTCTGTTATTTAATTTAAATCGTACTATTTGATAACGATTTTTTTCCAAGCTTTTTCAGAAGCATTTTGCAATTCGATTAAGTAAACGCCTGTTGCAAGTCCGCTTAATTTTACTTCAACTTCTTGCGCATTGTTAGTAACATCAACAGTTTTGATAAATGTTCCGGTTTGTGAGTACACATTTATTTTTTCAAGGTCGCTTTTTGATTTCACTGTGAAATTTCCGTTTGAAGGGTTTGGGAAAACCGTTGCAGCATTTAGAGAAAAATCTTCCACGCCAAGAGTTGTGAAAGGCACATTAATTGCATATCCTCTATTTGAAGGGTTATGATTGTTAAGAGCAAACCCTGCGCTACTTCTTCTTGCAAAGGCAAAGTCAATTAAAGAATTCGCAAAGTTGAAGGTATAATCGTTTGCGTCTCCAGTGAATGGTCGAGTTGCAACAACTGTTGTTAATCCAGCAGAAGGACTATTTGGCGTAACTGTTCCAGTTATCCAATTGTTCACGGTATCATTTGAAGGTATCTGTGCATATCCAATATGCCGAGCATCAATAATTTCTGTTCCGTTCCAAAAAACAAAATCTGTGCCAGCAGCCATACCATCTCCACCATCTGTTTCTCCAGCAGGTGGTCCATCAAAAGAGCCAAACTGTAAAGCAAACCACCTGTCGCTCGGGCCTGTCAAGGTTAAAGTTGCTGTAGACGTTGCGCTGTCTAAATCTAATTTTGCTGTTGTATTCGACAAAAGCTGCACGGTTCCTGTCGATTTCGTTTGTGAAAATCCAGATACCGTTAACAGTACCAGTAGTAATAAAGTAGTTTTTTGCATAGAGTTTTTATTTTAGGAGTTTTATTAAGTTGTCGTTTCCAGATTCGGTGGCGTATTCAAAAGCGGTTTTACCGGCTTTATCTTTACTGTCTTTTTTTGCACCCGATTTGAGTAACAGTGCCACAGTTTCTAACTGCTTAAATTGTACCGCAAGCATCAATGGTGTTAATCCGTTATCGTCGGCAGCATTAATATCGGCTTTAGCGGCAATGAGTTTTTCTAAAACAGCTGTGTTTTTTTTCACTATCGCTGCCATTACAATGGTTCCGAAACCGGTTGCCAAGTTTATGTTTGCGCCGTTGTCAATTAAATAATTCGCCACTTCGTTGTTTCCGCGATACGTAGCCAAAAGGAGCGGTGTGTATCCTTGCGGACTCACAGCATTAATTAACGACTTGTCTTTTGCTAACAGTGTTTTAAGTGTTTCGACCGTGCCCGAACGAGCCACATCGAAAATGTCGGGCGTTGTTTGTGCTTGCAACAACTGCGACGACAAAAAGAAAAAACAGGCGAATAAAAGAGTTCTCATAGGATGACGATGTTGTAAAGCGAATAAGGTTGCGTGCCGTTTTTCAGAAAAACTATTTCTTAACCGAGTCGCGCTTTCTTAATTCAGTACGTATTATTTGTGTAGTTGGTTTTAAATTTTCTTTCGATTCCAAGCGATCGATCAACATTTTTGCCGCTGCTTCGCCGATTTCGGGTCCGTGTTGCGAGATTGTCGACAAACTCGGCGTTAATCGTCGCGACCAAATGCCGTCGGCAAAGCCAATGACTTGCAATTCGTCTGGAATGCGGTAGCCTTTTTTGATTGCCATTTTCATTACCGCTGTTGAGGTATGCTCGTCTAAGGCAAGAAAAGCATCGGGATTATGTTCGAAAACACCGGCTAGTTCGGCATCAAAACGCTGTTCGTTATCAGTAAGTAAAACCAACTCGTCTTTGGCTTCTAGTTTTGCATCGGTAAGTGCAGCGAAGTAGCCTTTTGCTCTAAGTTTACCAACGCTTAGATTGTCGATTGATGAAACTAAAGCGATGTTTTTGCAACCAGTATCAATCAGATATTGTACGGCATTTACTGCTGCTTCGAAATCATCTACAACAACCTTATCACAGGCAATGCTCTCAGCTGTGCGATCAAACATTACAATCGGCGTTCCGCTGCTGATGATTTCAGCAAAATGGCCATATTCTTCTTCCTTTTGCGCTTCTTCGCTCACTGAAAGGATAAATCCGTCGATGGTACCGTTGCTCAATACGTCCAAGGCGTGAATCTCTTTTTGAATCGATTCGTTCGAAATACACGTGATTATGTTGTAGCCTTTCTCGTCGGCAACTTTTTCAATACCGGAGAAAACTTTGGCAAAAAACGGATTGAGAATATTTGGAATGATTACGCCAATAGTTCGGGTAGATCTGTTTTTTAGATTCAAACCAATAACATTAGGCTTGTAGTTTTTCAGTTTTGCAAATTCTTGAATTTTGATTTTCGTAGGTTCACTAATTTCCGGGCTGTTGTTTAAAGCCTTGGAAACAGTAGAAACGGAAACGCCTAAATCTTTGGCAATTTGTTTGAGTGTAGCTTTAGATTTCATCGGTAAAAGATTGACGACGAATATAATGAAAAATCTCGCTTTTAAGAAGTGTTTATATGTAGTGCAAATTCGACGTAAAGTGTTTAAGTCAATCTTTTAATCTAGCGCTGATTCCGTAAAGTTTTAGAGTTCTATTTGAGTTTGTTATTGTTGAAAAGATAGTCGGCGGTTTGATACCAAGCTATGGCTTCGCGTTCCAATCTCGGATTTTTCGCCGCCTTAGTAAGCGTATTTTTGTCGTTATCCCATTTGTAGTGATTCACTGATTTTTGGTCGCTAAGGATAACCACGGCATCTTTTTTAATGTAACCCAATTTGCGATACGTGGCTACTAAAGCCCGTTCGTGGTAAAGCGGATTTAAAACATCTTCGCCAAAAAAGTCGGATTCGTAATTCCAATCAAGCGCCCCAAAAAGTGTGGGCATCAAATCGATTTGCGAACATTGCTTGGTAATTTGCAGTTGTCCGAGTTTCTCTACTCCTATAATGAAAGCAGGAATTTTATAATTAACAATATCTATCTCGTCTTTTCCGGCGCTAGACGCACAATGGTCGGCAATAATTACAAACACCGTGTTTTTAAACCAAGGTTTCTTTTGTGCGGCTTCGAACAGTTTTCCGAGCGCATAGTCGGTATATTTTACCGCGCCGTTTCTTCCGGTACCAGATGGAATGTCGATTTTTCCTTTCGGATACGTGTACGGACGGTGGTTTGAAGTTGTCATGACGAAATTAAAGAACGGTTTTCCGGACGCGTACTGCTTGTCGGCTTGTTCGAGCATTACGTTATAAATGTCTTCGTCGCATATTCCCCAAGCGTTTTCAAAAGTTACTTGACTGTCGGTGATCAGTGTGCGTGTTGTTTTAATGTCGTCGGAAAGTATCGAACCACGTCCGCGGTCGAAGATATTAAAACCGTTACTACCGAAATAGGCATCCATATTGTCGAAGTAGCCATCGCCGCCATAAAAAAAGTTGCAGTTGTATCCTTTGGATTTGAAAACATTCGATACGGTGTACAAGCCCGCATTTTTGGGTCGTTTAACGATACTTTGTCCGGGTGTAGGCGAAATACACAGCGTTACGGCTTCCATACCTCGAACGGTTCGTGTTCCGGTTGCAAACATGTTGGTAAAGCGACAGGCTTTGGTGGCGAGTTTGTCGAGATTTGGCGTCAGGTTTTCGCTGTTTCCGTAGCTGCCTAAGAATTTTGCCGACAAACTTTCGACCAATATGAAAACGACATTGGGTTTTTCGTTACTCGGATTTGGTGAATTAACCGCTCGATGAATACTCAAGCCATTGGATTGAAACCTGCTGTTGTTTTGTTGCAGTTCGTTTCGAACCAAATCGAAGGCTTCGTTTTCTGGGATGGTTTTGTAAAATTCGCTGTATTTCATTTGGTTGTTGCGGAAGGCAGCGAAAAAGGAATAGATGCCGTTTTTAGACAATTCGTTGTTGTAGCGGTTTGCCGACCACTCGGCGTCGGTGTTTTGTAAGCCGACGGTGGCTAAAACCACTACAGCAGTTACAGAAGCAAGTACAATGAATCGTGTTTTTAGACTTGCTTTTGAAGAAAACGCAGAGGTAAATCCTTTTCGCTTATGAATGAAGTACATACCGAGCAGTGCGGTAAGAAGTACAATAGCAAACAGCAGCGGCAGCGGGTAGGATTCGGCTATGTTGGCAATAACTTCGTGGGTGTATATCAGGTAATCGACTGCTATAAAGTTAAATCGCGATTTAAATTCTTCCCAAAAGGTAAACTCAGCCAAAGTAGTAAATGAGAGGAGAAAAAGTGTAAGAAAGGTAAAGATGTATGTAAGCGTTTTATCGAGTTTACTTCCGATGAGTGGATTCGGTAGCAGTGTATTGTAAAGAATAGCAGGGAGGCTAACGCTGCAAGCAGTGATAAAATCGAAAAGAAATCCGTAGGAAAAAGTTTTTAAAATGGCGCCGACAGAATATTCAGACTCGGGTGCGGCCCATAGAAAAAGGGATATGCGTGTTGCAAAGGAACAGCAAAGGTAGGCGATAGTCAAAAACCAAACGGAGCAATAGCGGCCTGTAAAACGGTTGATTTTTTGCATGTAAAGAACAGAAGATTAGTTGATAGTTATGCCAAAAGTCGCAATTTGATTTGAGATTTGGTTTAAAAAAAGTTTTCTCCTGTAATGTGGTTCACCAATTTAGAATCTTTCTTTACACTAGTTTAAAAATAGATAGTCGTTACTAATAAAAATTGTAGGTTTAATTCAATAAGCGCGTCAAAAGTTGCTCATAAATTGATTGTTCTATTTACATATCAAATTTCTAGTTTTTCTTGAATTGCGTTGAGCTAAGTTAGTATATAAACATAGCGACTTGCTGACAAGCGTCCTTAAGCTAAGTTGGTAGTTTAATTTTTGCATGAGAAATGCTAATATTCTTATTGAACTCGCGTGGCTTGCTGGTTAAAAAACTCAGGTTCGATGGCTTTTGATCTTTTTCGAACAAAAAGCTAATTTGATATCTATGTTTTTTTGAATTGTTAGTAACGACTATCAGATTTAACTGCATTGAAGATTTAAGCTTTATCACTCATAAGTATTTTTTATTCTAGCTGACAAAACTTGAAGCTAAGCCGCTTAAAATAATAGCTAAGAAATGCAAGTATTTTCGGTAATCTTGTTGATGCGAGAAATGGTAGGTAAAATACACATTTAAGAGCAGTAGTGAAAGCGATACGTAATCTTGGTAATTTGTAGCGCTGTATCTTGCAAAAACAGTGTGTGAAATACTGTAGCTCAGTATTAAAAGAGAAAATACGGATCTTGCATTAAGCGGTTTATACTGTTTAATGAACAGCGCAATTGGAAAAAAATACAAGCTGAGTAAAGATGACAAAACAACGTGTATTGCGGTCAGGCCTACAACTTTGTTAGATAAGAATGCGGCAACGCAGATTATACTTAATGCTGCAATTTCAAATTTCTGGAGATTTTTCATAATTAAAGGTTTTGGTTAAGGTTAATGTGATCTATAATCTTCAATGCAATCGCCTAAGCAGTCGGCATACCAGGTTAAAACTTTTGCGCCACACTCTAAAAGGAAAAAAACTTTTTCTGAGATGGTTCCAGTGCTTAGTTTGGCTGCTTTCTTTCTCATACATCGGTCTCCGCATGCTTCGATACAAGCAAGGCATCTGGCGGAATTGGACATAGATTCGAATGCAAAAGCACTCCACTTGAGTAAGGCAACTTGATAAAGTATGGCATTCGAGTCGGCGGTTACAGGTTTTGCTAGAATACTGTTTTCAATATTTACCGCTTCTGAACTAGAGAATGTAAGCTTCTCTAATGTACCTAAGTAAGCCTGAGTTTGTTTTTCTGTGGCTACACCTTTGTATGGGTAAGTCGACTTCGTAAGTAAGTCTCGCAGCTCATCTGGGCTTATTTTCTTCTCTTGCAATAAGGCAACGTGCTTGTTTATAAATAGGTAAAAATCGTAACCTGCTTTATTGTGAGGGTTTTTACTGTTGTTGAATGCAGGCAAGGCAGACTGTGCCACTGCAGCTACTGAGCTACAGAAGATTAAGGCGAATAAAAATAATTTTTTCATGGTTTGTAAAATTTAAAGTGTTTGGAAAAATCTCCAGATTTTTATGCTAATTTACAAGTCCGAGAAACAAGTCGGTTACGGGTTTTCCGTAAATTTCATTTTTTTTTAATTTTTTTGTCTGTAGTCTTTCGTGTGTAAGTTGTGTTGTTAGATTAAACAGATGTTGAAAAGGAGCACTTACTTATATAATATATGCCCGTGTGAGCGACCGCAGTGGAAATGAGGTGTCGTTGAGGTGTGGCGTTTGCGCTGCCAAAAGGCGACCTTGGGAGCCCGTTTGGCGAGACAAAAAGCCCGCCGAAACCAGCCGAATTGCAACGTAGGGCGCGCCGCCGCAGTAGATTTTTTCTTCAAAGCACCACCGTTTGCGGCGGCACACCCAAAAATACGGCAACGAACAAAACTTTTGCATTTGTATGTCGGCAAATAATTTGTACTTTTGCACCCCAATCCCGAAAAACGGGTGCGGACGGAATGTTTAATTTAAATTAATTATTGTGAACACATTAAGTTACAGAACTGTGTCTGCAAACAAAGCCACTGTGAGCAAAGAGTGGGTTGTTGTAGATGCTGAGGGGCATAACTTGGGTCGTTTAGCGTCGAAGGTTGCTATGATTCTTCGCGGTAAATACAAGCCAAGTTTTACGCCACACGTTGACTGTGGGGATAACGTAATTGTTATCAATGCAGAGAAAATCAACCTTACTGGAACCAAGCTTGACGACAAAATTTACATGCGTCATACAGGTTACCCAGGAGGTCAAAGAACCCTTACTGCTAAAGTTTTACAGGCGAAAAATCCTGCTGCTTTAGTTGAAAAAGCTGTTAAAGGGATGTTGCCTAAGAACAAATTAGGAGCTGAACTTTTCAGAAATCTTACTGTAGTTGTTGGTAGCGAGCACAAACACACGGCTCAGCAACCTAAAACCGTTAACCTAAACGATCTTAAATAATGGCAGTTATCCACAAAATTGGCAGACGTAAAACTGCAGTTGCCCGTGTTTACGTTTCGGAAGGAAACGGAACCATTACTGTAAACAAAAAAGAATTTACAACGTATTTTCCAACAGCTACTTTGCAGTACAAAGTATTACAGCCGTTGACTATGACTGAAAATGCAGCTAGCTACGACGTTAAAGTAAACGTGTACGGCGGTGGTGTTACTGGTCAGGCAGAGGCAGTACGTATGGCTATTGCTCGTGCAATGTGCGAAGTAGGAGAAGGAAATCGTGCAATCTTGAAACCAGAAGGTTTACTTACTCGCGACCCAAGAATGGTAGAGCGTAAGAAATTCGGTCAGAAGAAAGCTCGTAAGAGATTCCAGTTCTCTAAACGTTAATATTATTCAATTTTTAAAAATCAAGTTGTTGTTGCACTTCTCTGAAAAGAGAGATTAGTTTAGCATCTAAATGAAGCCTAGGAGAGTAGAAGTTGGTTCCGATAGTTATCGGGGCAAAAACAAAATCTCAAAATTTCGCAATCTCTAAAAGGACCATTGCTAATTCAACAGAACGTAAACTATTTCAAAAATGGCAAACAAAGTAGAAGTTAAAGAGTTACTGGAAGCCGGTGTTCACTTCGGACACATGACCAGAAAGTGGGATCCAAACATGGCTCCTTACATTTATATGGAGCGTAATGGTATCCACATTATCAATCTATATAAAACTGCTGCAAAAATCGAAGAAGCTAATGAAGCTTTGAAGAAAATCGCAGCATCAGGCCGCAAAATTTTATTTGTAGCTACTAAAAAGCAAGCGAAAGACATCGTTGCAGAAAAAGCGTTGGCAGCAAACATGCCGTACATCACTGAAAGATGGCCAGGTGGTATGTTGACCAACTTTGTAACTATTCGCAAAGCAGTTAAGAAAATGTCGTCTATCGACAGAATGAAGAAAGACGGTACTTTTAACACGCTTTCGAAAAAAGAAAAATTGCAAATTGATCGTCTTAGAGCGAAGCTTGAGAAGAACTTAGGATCTATTGCCGACATGTCGCGCCTACCAGCAGCTTTGTTTGTAGTCGACATTAAGGCTGAGCATATCGCAATAAAAGAAGCACAAAAATTAAACATTCCGGTTTTCGCAATGGTAGATACGAATTCGGATCCGCGTGAAGTGGATTACGTAATTCCTGCCAACGACGATGCTTCTAAATCGATTGAAAAAATCCTTTCATTAGTTACCGCAGCTATTATCGACGGTTTATCAAACCGCAATACAGATGCTCCTGTAGACGATGCTGAGGGAATGGAAGCAGCTGTTGAGGCTGAAGTAGAAGTAGTAGAAGCTCCTGAGAGCGATGCAACTTCTGTGGAAGAACCAAGCAGCGAAGCATAAATTTCTAGAAATTCCGATTTTGTTCTGCGTTTCGCTCCAGGCTCAGATTTAACGATTTGATAAAGCCCTAACGAACGAAAGCTCTCAACAAGGTCGGAATTTTGCACATTTAATTCATAAACCTAAAACTTTAAAAATATCATGGCAACAATTACTGCTGCAGATGTAAATAAATTAAGAACCCTTACCGGTGCCGGTATGATGGATTGTAAAAAAGCGCTTGTTGAAGCAGATGGCGATTTCGACTTGGCTATCGAAAACCTTCGTAAAAAAGGTCAGAAAGTAGCTGCAAATCGTTCGGATCGCGAATCAACCGAAGGAGCTGCAATCGCTGCTGTAAACGCTGATAAGACAGAAGGTGTTGTTATTACCTTGAACTGTGAAACAGATTTCGTAGGTAAAAACGAAGGTTTCGTAAAATTAGCAACTGATTTAGCTGCTTTAGCACTTCAATTCGATTCAAAAGATGCTTTCTTGGCAGCCGATTTCAACGGAATTACCGTTTCAGAGAAATTAATCGAGCAAACAGGTGTTATCGGTGAGAAAATCGAAATCGGTACGTTTGAGAAATTAAGCGGTGCTTTCGTAGGAAGCTACATCCACGCAGGTAACAAAATTGCAACCATCGTTTCGCTTTCTGCAAACGTAGAAGGTGCTGAAGAAGCAGCTCGTAACGTGGCTATGCAGGCAGCTGCAATGAACCCAATTGCTTTAGATGAGGCGGGTGTAGACCAAGAAACCATCGATAAAGAAATAGAAATCGCTAAAGATTTGTTACGTCAAGAAGGTAAGCCAGAAGCAATGATCGAAAACATTGCAAAAGGTAAATTGGGACGTTTCTTCAAAGACAATACTTTGGTGAACCAAGATTACATCAAAGACGGTGAACTTAGCGTAGCTAAATACGTGAAAACAGTTAACCCGGATCTAGTAGTAACTGGATTTAAGCGCGCTGCTTTAGGTTAATTAGTTCCCGCTGTAAAACAAAAAAGGCTTTCGAAAGAGAGCCTTTTTTTATGGTATGAATTGAATGTTGATTTTGTAAAAGGGATTTTATTAGGCTTGGTACTATTTCATTTGTAATATTGCAATATTACCTCTTGTTAAAACCTTAAAATCAACACGTTATTTTAATTTTTCGAGTATCAAAACTTTCTTTTTCGCTCAAAAAAAATATAACGTATACTCGCTCCTTTAAAGAAATTCTAGTGTAAAATATTGTTTCAAAATTTTTGACGCATCCGTAAGAAAATATCCTAATGCGCCTCCAACCAATTCTTACCCACGCCCATTTCAACTTCTAACGGAACCGTTAAGCTGGCTGCACCTTCCATTTCCGACTTTACAATTTGCTTCACCACTTCCAATTCCGATTCCAATACATCGAACACCAATTCGTCGTGTACTTGGAGCAACATCTTCGATTGCAATTGCTGAGCTGCAAACGCTTTGTGAATGCGGATCATCGCAATCTTGATAATATCGGCGGCCGAACCTTGTATCGGAGCGTTTACCGCATTGCGTTCTGCAGCACCACGAACCACCGCATTTCCGGAGTTTATGTCTTTTAAGTACCGGCGACGCCCAAAAATAGTTTGTGCATAACCCAATTCGCGTGCGTGCTCAATCTGGTCGTTGATGTAGGTTTTTAATTTGGGATAGGTACGGTAATAAGCGTTAATTAAATCGGCACTCTCCGATCGCGATAAGGTAGTTTGGTTGCTCAACCCAAAAGCTGACACGCCGTAAATAATTCCAAAATTTACCGTTTTAGCATGGCTGCGTTGTTCGCGTGTTACTTCCTCTACCGGTATGTCGAATACTTTCGAAGCCGTGGAGCGGTGAATGTCTTCGCCGTTTCTAAACGCTTCAATCATCGTGTCTTCTCCACTTAGAGCTGCAATGATACGCAATTCAATCTGACTGTAATCCGCACTCAACAACACGTGCTTGTCGGAACCCGCCACAAAAGCTTTTCGGATTTGACGACCGCGTTCGGTACGAATCGGGATGTTTTGCAAATTCGGATTGTTCGAACTCAAACGTCCGGTTGCCGCCACAGCTTGCATGTAATCGGTGTGAATCCGACCCGTTTTTGGATTTACCTGAGTCGGTAGTGCCGTAACATACGTACTTTGTAGTTTTACCAATTGACGCCAATCGAGTATGTCTTGTACAAACGGACTCGTAAGCGCCAAATACGACAATATTTCTTCGCCCGTGGCATACTGTCCGGTTTTCGTTTTCTTTTGCTTTGCACCGCCAATTTTCATTTTGTCGAACAAAATTTCGCCCAATTGTTTAGGCGACGCTAAATTGAAAGTCTCGCCGGCAGTCTCGTAAATCTTTCGTTCCAACGAACTGATTTCCGTAGCAATTTCCGATTCCATTTCTTTCAAAAAAGCAATATCCAGCTTTACGCCCGTTAGTTCCATGTCGGCTAAAACGGGCATCAACGGCATTTCGATGTCAGTAAAGAGTTTTGTTGTTTCCGATTCTTGCAATTTGGGTTCAAAAACGTTCTTCAATTGCAAAGTTACATCGGCATCTTCGGCGGCGTATTCTTTGATTACTTCTACATCGACCTCGCGCATCGATTTCTGATTTTTACCCTTTTTTCCAATCAGCGTTTCAATGGAAACCGGCGCGTAGTTCAAATAGGTTTGCGACAATACATCCATATTATGACGCATGTCTGGGTTAATCAGATAATGCGCTAACATCGTATCAAAGCAGGGCTCGGCAATTCGAACTCCGTATTGTGCCAAGATTTTTAAATCGTATTTAATATTCTGACCCACTTTTTCAATCTCCGTATTCTGCCAAAAGGCGTCGAAATAGCGTACTTCAGCTTCGGCTTGTTCGCGATTTTCAGAAATAGGCACATAATAACCTTTTCCTTTTTCGGTTGAAAACGATATCCCAACTAATTCGGCTTGCTGGGCGTCGATTCCGGTGGTTTCCGTATCAAAACTTACGGTTTTTTGTTTGAGCAAATGGTCGAGCAACAGTTTCTTGGCAAAGTCTGTATTTACCAATTGGTAGTGGTGTTCGGTGTTTTCAATGTTTTGGTACAAGCTGTAACCGGTGGCGCTTTCCATATCGGTATCGCCGCCAAATAGGTCGATTTGTCCTGTGAGATTTGGTTTGGCTTTGCGGTACAGTTGCGCTTCTTTCTGTTCGGTGGCGTTGGTTACAGCCGAGAAGTCGGTTCGAAAAATAGCATCGAATTGTTCGGCCATACGTCGAAATTCGAGTTCATGAAACAGCGCTTGCGTTTTTTCGAAATCGGGTTTGCTCAGTTCGTAGTCGGTTTCGTTAAAGGTTACGGGGCAATCTACCAAAATGGTCGCGAGTTTTTTCGAAAGTATTCCCAGTTCGGCGTTAGCTTCAATGTTTTCTTTCATTTTGCCTTTCAGCTTGTCGGTGTTAGCCAACAAATTTTCCATAGAACCGAATTCGGCGAGCAGTTTTTTTGCAGTTACTTCGCCCACGCCGGGAAGTCCGGGAATGTTGTCGACAGCATCGCCCATCATGCCTAGAAAGTCGATTACCTGTTCCGGACGTTCTACGCCAAAGCGTTCTTGTACTTCTTTAATGCCCCAGATTTCGATGCCGTTGCCCATGCGTGCGGGTTTGTAAATAAATACGTTTTCGGTTACGAGCTGCGCAAAATCTTTATCGGGCGTAACCATAAACACCTGATAATTTTGTTGTTCGGCTTGTTTGGCGATGGTGCCAATCAAATCGTCGGCTTCGCAACCGGCAAGTTCGATGATCGGAATGTGCATGGCGCGCAAAATGTCGTGTATGTACGGAATGGCAAGGCTTATGGCTTCGGGCGTTTCGTCGCGATTGGCCTTGTACTGCGGAAACAGTTCCGTGCGCACCGTACTTCCTTCTTTATCAAACGCTACGGCCAAATGATCGGGTTTTTCGCGCTTGATGATGTCGAGCAGCGAATTCATAAAACCCACAATTGCCGAAGTATTCATGCCCTTGGAATTGATGGTCGGGTTTTTGATAAAAGCGTAATATCCTCTGAAAATCAAGGCATAGGCGTCGAGTAAGTACAGGCGTTTTTTGGTTTCCATTTCAAAAATTAAAGAAAGTAAAGGTATTTAAATTTTGATACCCTTACTCGCAAGTTACCACCGACGGCGCATTCTTTTTTGTTTTTGGGCGCGCCGGCAAACGAGTCGTCGCTGCGCAAAAGAGGTTC
>NZ_NOXX01000156.1 GCF_002251775.1 Flavobacterium aurantiibacter | reverse complement strand
CTGGAAATTAATTTAATACAATTTTTGTCGTGTACTTAGAATTTTGGTTTATCTTTTATTACGGAAATCGAATTGCTAGGATTCCCCAAGATAACAAGAGCAGATGAATTAAAGCTTAAAAGTCTTGTAAATGATTGTTTTTACATTGATTATAGCTCAAAGATCAAGGATGAAACAATAAATTTAAAACGATTATACAATCTTAAAACTTGCAGACGCAATTATTGCTGCGAGTTCAGTTATTTATGAAGTCCCTCTAGTAACTGTGGATAAAGCTTTTAGTAAGATAAATGAAGTGGATTTGATTTTAATAGCGTTTTAGAATAGCATTGGTGTAAATATCTATTATTAACGCTTTCTTGCGTGAGTGATTGTACCGGAAATCCTGCTTTTTGTATGGGATTTAGGAAGGGCAAAAAGCAGATTGTAGGGGAAAGCACGACGGCAAAGTAGCTGATTTTCCATTGAACGTTTTGCTTTGCCGGCACGCCCAAATAAAAAGAAATCGAAAAGGAAAAACATAAAAAAAGTCGCAAGTACTGCGACTTTCATTTTTTTATAGCTGAAGCTTATTTAATGAATTCAATCTTTTGAACTTCTTCGGCGTTAACGCTATCGAAGAAACCTTGATCGCTCATCCATTCATCGCTGAACACTTTGCTCATGTAACGCGATCCGTGATCTGGGAAAATTACAACTACATTACTGTTTTCGTTGAATTCGCCTTCTTCGGCATATTGTTTAACGGCTTGCATCACGGCGCCGCTGGTATAGCCAACAAACAAACCTTCTTGCTTGGCGATTTCACGGGTCATGTGTGCACTTTCCTCATCGGTTACTTTCATGAAATGATCGATAGAATCGAAATCGGTTGCCGTTGGGATTAAGTTTTTACCAAGACCTTCGATGCGGTACGGATAAATTTCGTTTGGATCGAGTTCTTTCGTTTCGTGGTATTTTTTCAGTACCGAGCCAAAAGCGTCGACACCTAAAATGCGGATATTTGGGTTCTTTTCCTTCAAGAATTTAGCAGCTCCGGAGATGGTTCCGCCGGTTCCGCTACAAGCAACGAGATGCGTAATTTTGCCGCTGGTTTGTTCCCAGATTTCAGGGCCAGTAGATTTATAATGCGCATCGATGTTGAGTTGATTGAAGTACTGATTGATATAAATACTTCCTTTGGTTTCTTGGTGTAGGCGTTTAGCGACGTTGTAGTATGAGCGCTCGTCGTCGGCAGATACGTGTGCAGGGCAAACGTAAACTTTGGCGCCGAGGCTTCGCAACATATCTATTTTATCGCGAGACGATTTTGAGGAAACGGCTAGTATACAATTATACCCTTTGATGATGGAAACCATCGCCAAACTAAAGCCTGTATTTCCCGAGGTAGTTTCGATTATCGTATCACCTGGCGAAAGTATTCCTTGTCGTTCGGCTTCTTCGATAATATAAAGGGCGATGCGATCTTTGGTAGAATGACCGGGGTTAAAAGCTTCGACCTTTGCGTAAAAATTACCTGTAAAAGACTTTGTTAATTTATTCAGCTTAATAAGTGGGGTATTTCCTATTAAACTCAATACGTTATCGTAAGCTTTTATGTCTTCTTTCATAAATTATAATTCAAAATAACCGGAAATCATGTCAAAAAACCAGTCTTGAAAACATCTGCAAATGTAGCAAAATTATTTATCCTAATTTCTTATTCCTTCTAAATCTAACAAAAATGCGAATTCTCGAGCAACCTCTTTAAGTGCTTCGTATCTTCCCGAGGCTCCACCGTGTCCTGCATCCATGTTGGTGTAAAAGTATAACTTGTTTTGATTGGTTTTCAATTTTCTTAATTTGGCAACCCATTTCGCTGGTTCAAAGTACTGAACTTGCGAATCGTGAAGCCCGGTTGTAATCAACATATTTGGGTATGCTTTTGCAGAAACATTGTCGTACGGCGAGTACGATTTCATGTAATCGTAGTACTTCTTTTTATTCGGATTTCCCCACTCGTCGTATTCTCCTGTTGTCAATGGTATCGAGTCGTCGAGCATGGTTGTTACCACGTCAACAAAAGGAACTTGTGCGATTACTCCGTTATACAATTCCCCAGCCATATTCACGATTGCTCCCATGAGTAATCCGCCGGCGCTACCACCTTCGGCATAAAGGTGTTGTGGTGAAGTATATTTTTGCGTTATCAAAAAATTACTACACGCGATAAAATCGGTAAAGGTATTTTTCTTCTTGAGTAACTTTCCGTTTTCGTACCATTCTCTCCCTAAATCTTCGCCTCCGCGAATGTGCGCAATGGCGTAGATAAATCCGCGATCGAGTAAACTGAGTCGAACCGTAGAAAAATACGGATCTAACGTAACGCCATACGAGCCGTATGCATAGAGCAAGGTAGGATTAGAGCCGTCTTTTTTCAGATTTTTAGCGTATACCATCGAAATAGGCACCTGAGTTCCGTCGGTTGCGGTAGCCCAAACACGTTCTTCGATGTAGTTGTTTTTATCGAAATTTCCGCCTTGCACTTCTTGCTCTTTAAGCACGGTACTTTGTTTGGTTTCCATGTTAAATTCGATTACCGAAGGCGGTGTAAGCATCGATTGATAACTGTATCGCAGCAACGGCGTATCGAAATCGATGTTTGTTGTCGTGTACGCCGAATAAGTTTCCGATTTGAATGGTAGATAATAATCGGCTTTTTTTGTCTGTCCTAAAACTCGAATTTGCGTTAATCCGTTCGAACGTTCCGAAATTACCAAGAAGTCTTTAAATACATCGATGCCTTCGAGAAGCACGTTATTTCGGTGTGCAATAAATTCTTTCCAATAATTTGAACCGGTTTCATCTACCGAACACATCATCAGTTTAAAGTTGGTTGCTTTATCTTTATTGGTAAGAATATAAAAAATATTGTTAAAATGTGAAATCGAGTATTCGACACCTCGTTTGCGTTTCTGGAAGATTTTGAATTTTCCATCTGGATTATCTGCGCGAAGCAAACGATACTCGGTAGTTAAGGTACTGGAAGAAATGATGTAAATGAACTCTTTAGACTTTGATTTCTCGATACTTACATCGAAAGTTTCGTCTTTTTCTTCGTAAATGAGTGCAGCAGAATCGGTTTGACTCCCGCGCACGTATTTCCAAATTTTATCTGAACGCAAAGTAACGCTGTCTTTGGTCGTGTAGAATAATGTCTTAGAATCGGCCGCCCAGACGACTTCCGGATTTACATTTTTGATTTCGTCGGCTAAAATTTCTCCCGTTTCTAAATTTTTGATGCGGAGTGTGTATATGCGTCGGCCAACCACATCTAAACAAAAAGCCGCGTATTTATTGTCGGGTGAAATACTTACGCCGGATAACGAAAAGTACGAGTACCCTTCGGCCATTTGATTGCAGTCGAACAGAATTTCTTCAGCGGCAGTTAACGATTCTTTTTTACGAGCATAAATCGGATAGTTCTTTCCTTTTTCAGTGCGCGTAATGTAGTAGTAGCCGTTAAATTTGTAGGGAACCGACTGGTCGTCTTCTTTGATGCGCGATTTCATTTCCTCGAAAAGACGTACTTGGAAGTCTTTTGTGTGCGCAGTTTCATTTTCGAAGTACGCGTTTTCTTTATTTAAATAATCGATTACTTCCGGATTTTCTCGGTCGTTTAACCAATAGTACGGGTCGATTCGGACGTCTTTGTGTTTTTCTAATGTAAATGGAATTTCTTTAGCTACAGGCGGTTGACTCATTTTTATGGGTTTGTTTTCTTGTGCAAAATTGGATGTAAAACAGCTTATCAAAAATAAGCAGCTTATCGAAAGTTCTTGTTGCATAGTGTGCGATTAAGACTGCTGCAATTTAGTACATTTGCCCTTTAAAATTAACGATTATGTTTGGCGATTTAATGGGAATGATGGGTAAATTGAAAGAAACCCAAGATCGAATGGAAAAGGCAAAAGCCGATTTAAAATTGTTCGAAGTTTCGGAGGTTGCTGCCGATGGTGCTTTACAAGTAGTAGTTACTGGCGCCGGATCGATTAAAAATATTTCTATTTCAGAGGATCTTTTAGCGGACAAAGAAATTGTAGAAGATTTACTGGTAGTAACTTTAAACAAAGCACTTGCGGTGGCTAAAACACATGAATCTAAAGTATTGGAAGAGGTTGCGAAAGTAGATATGCCGATGCTGCCTGGGATGGACCAGCTGTTTAAGTAAAAAGTACAGTTGCAATGAAAATTTAATAAAGTTTGCTGTATTTTACCCAAAACCAGGTTTTCGATGGACAAACAATAAAGTTGTTTTTTTAGGCTCAGTTGTGGTTTTACCCTTGTTTGCTCATTCGCAAGACTGGGGAAATTACTGCCGTTACATCATGACTTTTGTGATTGTAATTTGGTTTTCTTGGGTTTTATACGTTCTGGTGATGTCGTTTTTCGAAGTCGAGAAGCTCAAAAGTATTTTATCGGGTTTCATAATTTTTGAAAATGATTTTATTGAAGTTGAAGAAGAACGGTACGAACTGGAATCCATAAAACGAATAGAGTTATAGGTCTGCGATTATCATGGAAAATTAATGAATGATGATCGACATATTCTTAATCCTAAACTTTCAACAGGCACGGCAAATACGCTAAAATTAGTTTTCCATTCGGGTGACTTTCTTCAGAAAAATTTTGAAATCATCGCGCAATACGACATGTATTCAATTAAATACACGTTGATTCATTATTATTTATTGAAAAAAATATCTTTCACCGATTTAGCTCTGGCACTTGAAGATACGAGCGACTATGACCAGCAAGAACTTCGCAAAGAAATTGAGCGCGTGAGTCGATTACAAAACAAGACTTAAGAAATTTTGTTCGCGCTCAAAACAAAAAAGCCCCGAACAAATTCGAGGCATTTCTGAAAAAAAAATCTAAAATCTAAAAACTCCAAAATTATTTATCGATCGAGCCGAGTACTCGACTCATGAAGCTATTTAAAGCTTCTTTGCGATCAACGCCGGATTTAACCAATGCATCTACTTCTAAAGCGCCGTACATATTGGAAATCAGTTCTCCAATTACATCGAGTTCTTCGTCTTTTAAACTCGGAACTTCTGTTAGGTTCTCCAAAACTTCGATTGCTTCTACGACGTAATCGCGATCGTTATCTTCAATAAATTGTGTCAGGTGTTTTATGACGGGTAGTTTCATGAGGCAACCGAAATTTCATTAACTAAGTTCGTCAATCCTTCTACTTTATTGGTTTGAATCTGATCGACCAATTTACCATCTACGAAAGTGGCAAAAGTGGGCAAATTAGAAACGTTTGCTAGTTTTCGACTTTCGGGAAACTTCTCGGCATCCACGATCGCAAAAACTTTGTCGGTGTGCTGTTCCGACATCACTTTGAACTTCGGTTTCATGATGCGACAGTTTCCGCACCAGCTCGCCGAGTATTGCACAACTACTTTCGCATTTTGTGCAACAAGTTCGGATAAATTATCTGCTGTTAATTCTACTAACATGATTAGTGACTTAAATATGACGCAACGCCTTCACGAGTCGCGTGCATCGCTTCTTTGCCTTCTTCCCAGTTTGCCGGACAAACTTCTCCGAATTTTTGTACATGCGCGTAAGCGTCGATTAAACGTAAATACTCTTTAACATTTCTTCCTACAGGCATATCGTTAACCGATTCGTGGAATACTTTTCCAGTTTCGTCGATCAAGTAAGTTGCACGGAACGTTACGTTTGAACCTTCAATGATTACTGAATCAACTTCTTCGTTGTATTCGCTAGATTCGATATCGAGAATACCTAAAATACTTGATAAGTTGCGCGCAGTGTCGGCCAAAATTGGATAAGTAACTCCTTCGATACCGCCGTTTTCTTTTGAAGTATTTAACCACGCAAAGTGAACCTCGTTGGTATCACACGACGCACCAATTACAGTAGTGTTGCGCGACTCAAATTCTTGCAAAGCAGCTTGAAACGCATGTAATTCAGTAGGACATACAAATGTAAAATCCTTTGGATACCAGAATAACAATACTTTCTTGTTGTTGTTTACCGCTTCTTCGAAAACGTTGATCTTCATGTTATCACCCATGAAAGAGATCGCATCAACTGCTAAACTTGGAAATTTTTTACCTACTAATGACATATAAATGATGGTTTAATTTTCTAGGGCAAAAGTACGGCGTTTATTGCTTTTCGATATAGATGTTTATGATATAAAATTATGTAGCTATAAGGTTTAGCTATAAACTTGACTGCGACGCCTTCAACAGCTACCAAAATTTTTAAAACAAATACTTCACAAATGAAACATGATTTTAGGTAAAACGTGCAACGATATCAACGCTTTAAAATGAGGTAGTTAAGAATACAAACAGGTATTTAAATCACATAATCAATTGGTTACAGGTTTAACGCGCGCTTCCAAAAATTATCTGACAAACAGAGGTATTTAGCTATATTTGTTTTCTAACCGTAAACCAAAATCGATGTCTTTTAAGTCTTTATTTCGAAAGAAACCGCTCGCAGCAGCACAAGATAATACCGACGATTCGCACCACAGCGGCTTAAATCGCGTTTTAACTGTTAAAGACTTAACCTTCTTCGGAATCGCAGCCATTATAGGCGGTGGAACCTTTAGCGCCATTGGAAATGCGTGCTTTAGCGGTGGTCCAGGTGTTGTTTTGCTGTACGTTATTTGCGCTATTGCCTGTGGCTTTACAGCGATGTGCTACGCGGAATTTGCGAGTCGAGTTCCCGTGTCTGGATCGGCATATACTTACGCGTACGTATCTTTTGGAGAACTTTTCGCGTGGATTATCGGCTGGGCTTTACTGATGGAATATTCCATTGGTAATATTTATATCGCATTTTCGTGGAGCGGATACTTCACTAATTTATTGAGTAGTTTCGGACTTCATATTCCAGAATACTTAACCATAAATTACCATGCCGCACATTTAGCATTCACCGAAAATAAAGTAGGTGAGGGGCTTACCGCATGGAACACCGCGCCCGTTATCGGTGGCCTGCGCATCATTTTCGACTTACCTGCTGTAGTTATTAATGTTATTATAACGGCTTTGGTATATATTGGCACTAAAGAATCAAAGAACTTCAGCAATTTGATGGTATACATTAAGTTGGCCATAATTGTTTTGGTAATTATCGTAGGCGCTTGGTATATCGACATCGACAATTGGACGCCTTTTATGCCTAACGGTTTTGGTGGCGTTATGGCTGGCGTTTCGGCAGTTTTCTTTGCCTATATTGGCTTTGATGCCGTTTCGACTTTAGCTGAAGAAAGTAAGAATCCGCAACGCGATTTACCGCGCGGTATGATTTATTCGCTGGTGGCATGCACCATTATTTACATCATTTTGGCATTGGTTATTACTGGGATGGTAAGCTACACCCAACTTGGTGTGAGCGATCCACTCGCCGAAATTTTCGCACTCAAAGGCGTTAAATGGATGTTATTTATCGTTTCAATTGCCGCAGTAGTTGCGATGACAAGCGTAATGCTTGTATTCCAAATGGGGCAACCGCGCATTTGGATGACGATGTCGCGCGATGGCCTGATGCCGAAAAAATTTGCCGAAGTACATCCCAAACATAAAACACCGGGATTTGCGACATTAATTACTGGTTTGGTGGTAGGAGTTCCAATTTTCTTTACCGACGAGAATTTTGTACTCGATTTCACCAGTATCGGAACTTTGTTTGCGTTCGTACTTGTGTGCGGCGGCGTATTAATGCTTTCGCCACAAAGCAAAGAAGAACTCGAAGCACGTGCCGGAAAATTCAAAATTCCATACATCAACTCCAAGTACATTTACCCGATTTTTATGATCGCTGTGCTAATCGGATTGCAGCTGCTACTTCCCGATTTTTACGCCGATACGTTTAATCTAGCAGAAGCAGCCGATACGAAAATTCCGATGTTAGTTTTCTTGCTATTCACGGTTGTAATGATGCCTATTGCCTTTACCAAAAATTTATCCTTGATTCCGCTACTTGGCTTACTTTCATGTTGTTATCTGCTTACAGGTATGTCGGCAACAAATTGGACCTGGTTTGGAATTTGGTTATTAATCGGATTGGTGATTTATTTCCTTTACGGATACAGAAAAAGCAACTTATCAAAATCGTAGGTATGATTTATTCATATACAAAACCTAAGCACGGCATTACAAACGTACTAGCAATTTTATTATTCGTTAACTTTTTTCTGCGCATAAGCGAAGATTTTAGTTGGAGATCTATTTTGTATTTTGCAATTGCCGTGGTCTTACTTACTTCCGAAGGTGTTCAACTCGATGTGGTTAAAAAGCGCTATCGCAAAACTATTGCCATTTCAAACTTTCATTTCGGAAAGTGGCATTCTTTAGTAAACGTAGAAAAAGTGATTATCGAATCGGCTAAAAATTTGGCAAACCGCGGCGAACATAAAGTTAACGATTTGTTAGTGCAAGTATCTTTCGACAATCAAATTTTACGAGTATATTCCACCGTAAATCACAGCTATGCACACAATACTGCGGCCGAAATTTCGACCGCGCTAAACGTAAGTATAGTTGATAAAACCACTGAAAATGTCATTTGAAAAAGGTTCGAAATCAGTTCTTAACGCTTGGGCATTTTACGATTGGGCAAATTCGGTATATGCGCTAGTTATTACCTCATCGATTTTTCCGCTCTTTTACGGAGCGTTGTTTCGACTTGCCCACAAAGACGGCATCGAAGTAGGCGGAGAAGTTATTAAGTCGGAATCGATTATCTCGTACGTTACCGCTGTTGGATTTTTGATTGTAGCTTTTATTTCACCGATTTTGTCGGGAATCGCCGATTATCTCGGAAATAAGAAATTCTTTCTAAAACTGTTTTGTGGCATCGGTTCAGTTTCGTGTATGCTACTCTATTTTTTTTCGCTCGAGCATGCCTTCCTCGGACTTTTAACCTATATGTTTGCACTCATTGGCTATTGGGGAAGTTTAGTTTTTTACAACTCGTATCTGCCCGACATCGCACTCGAATCGCAGCAAGATAAAATTAGTGCTAAAGGTTATTCTTTAGGTTACATAGGAAGTGTTATCTTGTTGCTAATCAATTTATTCATGGTTCTCAAGTACGACATTTTCGGCTTTGAAAATGAACTAGCTGCTATGCGCGTATCGTTCTTATTGGTTGGTTTTTGGTGGCTCGGATTTGCTCAAGTTGCTTACCGCAAACTACCCGATTTTTCTAATAAGAAAAAACTTATCAAATCAGTAGTTTTTTCCGGTTTTAAAGAACTCCGGAAAGTGTGGCAACAATTGCAAACCAAACACAAACTCAAAAAGTATTTGCTTGCTTTCTTCGTCTATTCTATGGGTGTTCAAACGGTTATGATTGCTGCGGCCTATTTCGGAGAAAAGGAAATCGATTGGGGATCAGATAGCAAGCGTACATTCGGTTTAATCACTACAATTCTTCTCATTCAATTAATTGCAGTTGCCGGAGCGGTCCTCACCGCACGTGCTTCCAAGAAATTCGGTAATATTCCGACGCTTATCGGCATAAACGTTTTTTGGTTGGTGCTCTGCAGCGCCGTTTATTTCGTAAAAACACCAAACGAGTTTTACATTGTTGCCGCTTTCGTTGGCTTGGTTATGGGCGGAATCCAATCCCTTTCACGGTCAACCTATTCTAAATTACTTCCTCAAACCGAAGATACTACGTCCTACTTTAGCTTCTACGACGTAGCCGAGAAAATAGGCATTGTAATTGGTATGTTTATGTACGGTTTTGTTGCCGATCAAACCGGCCGCGTACAAAACGCAATCTTATTTTTAATTGTCTTTTTCCTCATCGGAATCGTAATTTTAACATTCGCGAACCGAGAAAAAAGAACAATTTAATTCCTTAATATTGCGTTATTATTTTATAGCACAATTTTATGAAAAAGCTTTTGCTTATCACTTTCACCCTCGTCGCTCTGCTCGGATGTGAAACCGAACCTATCGATCCCGCAATTCTCGATAATCTAACACAACAGTCGTTCCAAGTAAACGTTGATGGCGAGTTATTCACATCCAGTGATGCTACCGCAGTCATCTCAAACGGCCAGATTGCAATTTTCGCAGGTTCTGATACTTCCGATGCTACTATTTCCATAAATGTTGCATCTACACAAACAGGCTCATTTACTAACGAAGTTTTCGCTACGTACGCACCAACAAACGATGTCGCGTTTGTCTTCACCAATATAGAGCAAACACCAAACGGACCCCAACCAAACGGTGTTTTTAAGATTCTTAGCATCAATCAAAACACACAGATGATTAGCGGAACTTTCGAATTTATCGCTCACTCGAACGATGTCGACAATCCGGGCGACGAGTTCCAACCTAAATCATTAACCTCTGGAGTATTCAATATTCCTTACACTACAGGCAGCAATGGGCCAAGCAGCGGAACCTTTTCTGCAAAATTAGATGGCTCGCTTTTTACGGCTTCAAGCATCATTGCAACCTTAGAAAACGGCTTATCATCCACTGTACCCAAGCGTTTGCGCATTATTGGCATGGGCGATAACAAATCAATGGCATTAGATTTCGATGACAACGCAAGTTCATTTACCTTCCCAATATCGGGCATCGAAGCTTCTATCTTGTACACACCATTAATCACGAGCCCCAGCGGAGTTTTCAGTAGTATAAATCCATTTAATCCTTCGGCTGTTGTGGGCAACATAACGATCTCGTCACACGATGTCGTCGCAAATAAAATTTCGGGTACGTTCCAAATTAAACTCTTTAAAATGGATCTTACCGGAGCCATAGTCGGTTCCATGGACGTTACCGAAGGCGTCTTCAACAACGTCACTTACATCGATAATACCGATTAATTTTTGGCAGCTATTCCGGCTTTACACTACAAAGCCGCAGCAAAAACGCTTGTTTTGCCCCGTGCAGCACCAGGCTTCCTTCGGTCGCCACTGCCTTCGGCAAAACAGGCGTTTTGGCTTTACGGGTTTTTCGCTTCAATCCGGGCTGGGCAGTCGTTTCCAAAAAATCGTCGTAAATTGGCACAATCATTGCCCTTTTCGCACTGAAAACATCGATAGATATTCGATAGTTAACACTAAATCAATATTATAAGCCTCCGATTGTTTATTTCGAATTTTCGTTCCATAACAATCGCTGACAAAATGACGTTATTTTTATATGCCAAATCACAAAATCCTAAGTATTGACAATTTGTCACTGAGCGATCTCGATTCGCAATCCGAATTGATTCCGCTGCTTTCTCCCGAAGATGAAGAAGAAATGTCCAGAGAAGTACTTCCGGCCGAAGTTCCTATTCTTCCTTTGCGAAACACCGTATTGTTTCCCGGCGTAGTTATTCCTATTACCGCCGGACGCGATAAATCCATAAAACTCATCAACGACGCAAATGCTAACGGAAAAGTTATAGGTGTTGTTAGTCAAATTAACGAAGACGACGACGATCCGGCGCCAGCCGACATTCATAAAATTGGAACTGTAGCCCGAATTTTGCGCGTTTTACGTATGCCCGATGGAAACGTAACTGTAATTCTGCAAGGAAAAAAGCGCTTTGAAATCGATGCCATTACACAGGATAATCCGTACATGATGGCAACCATCAAAGAGTATCCAGAAACCAAACCCAAAAAAGGCGATAAGGAATTCTCGGCGTTAATCGATTCGTTGCGGGAATTAGCTACGCAAATCATACTCGAAAGTCCGAGCATTCCAACCGAAGCTACTTTCGCGATAAAAAATATCGAATCGCAATCGTTCTTGGTCAATTTCATTTCGTCAAACATGAACCTGACCGTCAAAGAAAAGCAACAACTTTTGGTTATAAACGACCTCAAAGAACGCGCTTTCGAAACGCTACGTTTCCTAAATCTCGAGTACCAACGTCTTGAACTTCGAAACGATATTCAAAGCAAAGTGCGTTCCGACATGGATCAGCAACAGCGCGAGTACTTTCTGCATCAGCAACTCAAAACCATACAGGAAGAATTGGGCGGAGGTGCACACGACAAAGAAATCGAAGAAATGCGCAACAAAGCGCGTGAGAAAAAGTGGGACGAGAAAACGGCTACACATTTCGAAAAAGAGCTTAACCGTCTGCAACGCATGAATCCGCAATCGCCTGATTTTGGTATTCAACGAAACTACCTCGAATTATTGATCGAATTGCCTTGGAACGAATTTTCTCAAGATAAATTCGACCTACACGCAGCGCAGAAAATTCTCGATAAAGAACATTTTGGTTTGGAAGACGTTAAAAAGCGCGTCATCGAACATCTCGCAGTTTTGAAATTGCGCAACGATATGAAATCGCCGATACTTTGTTTAACTGGACCTCCAGGTGTTGGGAAAACCTCGATCGGAAAGTCGATTGCTCAAGCGCTTGGACGGCAATACGTGCGCATTTCGTTAGGTGGTTTGCGCGACGAAGCTGAAATTCGCGGACATCGAAAAACGTACATTGGCGCAATGCCCGGTCGGATCATTCAAAGTTTGAAAAAGGCGGGAACATCCAACCCCGTATTTGTGCTCGATGAAATCGATAAATTATCGAATAGCCACCAAGGCGACCCATCGTCGGCTTTACTCGAAGTACTCGATCCGGAACAAAACAGTGAGTTTTATGACAATTTTGTTGAATTGGGTTACGACCTATCGAAAGTCATGTTCATTGCCACATCCAACACCTTACAAACCATACAACCCGCCTTGCGCGATCGTATGGAAATCATCAAGATGTCGGGTTACACGATCGAAGAAAAAATCGAAATCGCGAAAAGTCATTTGTTTCCAAAACAATTGGCGGCGCACGGTTTAACGAGTAAACAACTCGCGATTGGCAAAAAACAAATCGAAAAAATTGTAGAAGGCTATACCCGCGAATCGGGCGTGCGTGGCTTGGAAAATAAAATTGCACAGGTAATTCGTTCCGCGGCAAAATCGATCGCTATGGACGAGCCGTACAACCAAAAAATTACCGATGAAGATATTGTAAAAGCACTTGGGGCACCGCGTTTAGAGCGCAGCAAAGCCGAAGATAACGATACTGCAGGTGTGGTAACAGGCTTGGCGTGGACCAGCGTTGGCGGCGATATTCTCTTCATCGAGTCGTTAGTTACAAAAGGAAATGGAAAATTAACGATGACAGGAAATTTGGGTTCGGTGATGAAAGAATCTGCAACAATTGCCTTGGAGTTTATTAAATCAAACGCGCAAATGTTGGGAATCAATCCGGAAGTTTTGTCTCAAAATAACATTCATATTCACGTTCCAGAAGGCGCTACACCTAAAGACGGCCCAAGTGCAGGTATCGCCATGCTGACCTCGATGGTTTCGGTATTTACACAACAAAAAGTGATGAAAAGCCTAGCAATGACTGGCGAAATAACACTTCGTGGAAAAGTGTTGCCTGTTGGAGGTATTAAAGAAAAAATCTTAGCAGCGAAGCGTGCCAACATCAAAGACATTATTCTTTGTATTGATAACAAGCAAGATGTAGATGAGATTAATCAGACGTATTTGGCGGGATTGAATTTTCACTACGTAAAAGAAATGCACGAAGTTGTAGCCTTGGCCGTAACCGACAAGAAGGTTAAAAATCCTAAAAATCTGATTTACAGTTAATCGATTTAGCTTTACGGTTTTCGTTAGCCAAAAATCGGTGAGTTGCAGAAGTAAATTACTTGTAGCTATGTTGACAGATTTGTCGTAACGCTTCGAGCAAAAATAATATCTTCGCAAATTCGTTATACTAAGTATAGCAACCAGCGAATTCGTTGCTGTATCTGCTGTTTCGATGGCTTGAACTTTTACTATGACTAAAAACGCTTGCTTATTTTTTCTGCTTTTTCAAGCTGTAGCTTTCGGACAAATAGGAGGGCGAGCGGTCTATCAGTTTTTAGGATTAACGACATCCGCACGACAATCGGCTTTGGGCGGAAAAGTAATTACCATTCGCGACCAAGACGTAAATTCAGCACATTTTAACCCCGCAGTAATTAATGAAGAAATGGACCAACGTTTGGCCATGAACTACGGTAATTTATTTGGAGAAGTGGCATACGGAACGGCAGCTTATGCCTATACATACGACCGTCATGTGCAAACTTTCCATGCAGGAATGAATTACATCAACTACGGCAATTTTGAAGGTTACGACGAGAATGGCGTGAGAACAGCCGATTTTACCGGTAGTGAAGCTTCGCTCAGTTTTGGTTATGCTTACAATGTTCCGTTTACCGAACTGTATATTGGTGCCAATGCTAAGCTCATAACATCAACTTTAGAATCGTACAACAGTATTGGCGGCGCTGTAGATATTGGAGCGATTTATATCGATGAAGATAACGACATAAATTACGCTCTGGTATTACGAAATATGGGAACGCAATTTACTACATATGCCGGCGAACGCGAGCCGCTTCCATTTGAAATTATTGCTGGAATTTCGCAAGAACTAGAAAATGTTCCCATTCGTTGGCACTTAACGCTCGAAAACTTACAACAGTGGCAGGTGGCTTTTTCGAATCCGGCTCGGGCTGAAGGCAATCTCGATGGCGGAAGTACACCCGAGAAAGTCTCATTTTTTAACAACGCACTGCGTCACGTGATTTTGGGAGCAGAACTTTTTCCTCAGAAAGGTTTTAACATACGCTTAGGGTATAATTTTCGAAGAGCAGAAGAACTACGATTGCTGGAACAACGCAATTTCTCTGGACTTTCAGTTGGATTTGGCTTGCGAATGGGGCGCTTAAAAATCGATTATTCCTACGCGCGCTATACTTTGGCAGCAAACAGTTCTCTTTTTGGCTTAACAATTAATCTCGGAGAAGAATTCTGATGAAAAAGAAAATCATTATTGCAATCGACGGACATTCCTCAACGGGAAAAAGTACCATGGCAAAACAACTTGCCAAAGAATTAGGTTACGTATATGTTGATACAGGCGCCATGTATCGCGCGGTTGCATTATTTGCGATGAAACAAGGTTTTATCAAGTCTGATTTTTTCGACAAACAAGCTTTGATAAATTCCTTAGATCAGCTTTCGTTAAGCTTTATCTTTAATGAAACGCGCGGATTTGCTGAAATGTATCTGAATAACGAGAATGTCGAAGACCAAATTCGCACACTCGAAGTAAGTGCACAAGTGAGTGTGGTAGCAGCCGTTTCGGAAGTACGCCGATTACTCGTTGCCCAACAGCAAAAAATGGGCGAAGAGAAAGGGATTGTCATGGATGGCCGGGACATTGGAACGGTGGTATTTCCGAATGCAGAGTTGAAGCTATTCGTAACAGCCTCGGCGGAAATTCGTGCAAAACGCCGCTACGACGAACTACTGGCAAAAGGAGAAATAGTAAGCTACGACGAGATTTTTCAAAATGTAGTCGAGCGCGACCGTATCGACAGCAGTAGAAGTGATTCGCCTTTAGTTAAAGCTGCTGATGCGATAGAGATTGATAATTCAAATCTATCGCGAGAACAACAATTTGAACTTATTCTTAAACTCGCCCACGAACGTATTGGCTAGTATTCCGTACGAATTTGTGATAGTTACTTTTCGAGCTTAGCCCAAACAAAATTTGGGTGATGTTTATCTCGTCGTACCATTTTTACCCACAAAAGAGTTAGGTGTTCAAGATGTAGAGCTTGATCGATATTTCCTGTGTCGAAAGCTTCGAAGCCAAGATCCGTGCATAATTCGGTTACTTTTTGTTTGGCAGTTTTATCATTGCCAGCTAACAGCATTACGGGCTTTACATTATAGTTCGAGTACGTACTGTTGGCAAAGTTTTCAAATCCGTAAATGGTAAATGCCTTAACTACTTGTGCAGTAGGTGCCCATTGCTGTACTTTTTCGCCTCCAGATATTTCGCTTTGTAAGCCGTGGGTGATTCCGGGTCCGACTGGGTTTGTGCAATCGATTAAGGTTTTTCCGGCAAAGTGTACATTTTTTAGTATTTCTTGGTTTGCAGAAAACGGCGTTGCCAAGAATACGACTTCCGCATAATTAATTGCATTTTGGATTTCCATAACAGATAACTGCGGGTTATTGTCAACGGCTTTTTGTACCGAATCTGTTATCTCATTTGCAGCAATAACAACATCATGTCCCGCGTTTTGCAACCGGTTAGCTAATGCAAAGCCCACATTTCCGATTCCGATAAAGGCTAATTTCATTTTTAATTAGTTTGTTGATTTTGATTGATTAAGAAGTTCTACAACTAGCATTGCAGCTGCTGCACCGCTGTTTTGCTGCTGACCCGTGATTAGATTTCCGTCGGCGATGGCGTACGAACTGAATGGCGCGGCCACTTTAAACGTAGTTTCAGCTATTTTTCGAGCTTCGGTTTCAATGCGATAAGGTTGAATTTTCATTCCAACTGCTTGATCTGCATAATCCTCTTCTGCATCAGCAAATCCAGTCCACGATTTCCCCGTAACTAATAAATCGCCATTCGATTTTCGAGCTTCAAGTGGTAGTGTAGTTGCATGACAAACGGCCGCTGCTGGTTTTCCACTTTCGTAGAAGGCAACAAACAGTTTTTCTAAATCGCGGTTAGCTCGAAAAGTGTACATAGGACCTTGGCCGCCAACAAGAAAAATGCCGTCGTAATCGCTGGGATTAACTTCGGTGATTGATTTGGTGTTAGTAAGCAGAGCGCTGAATGTTTCTTTTTGTAGAAAGCCTAACGTGATTATATCGTGTGCTGCATATCCACTGGCGTCGGTAGGGTTGGAGTAAGTATCCATTTCTAGGAATCCGCCTTTTGTTGAAGCTAATTCGATTTCGTAACCAGCTTCCTGAAATACGTGTAAAGGATGCGTTAATTCGGCGGCCCAAAACCCGATGGGCCAACCTGTTTGTTCGCTAATTGATGGCGAGCTCGCAACCATGAGAATTTTACCTTGGGATGGTGCACCGTGATAATGCAAGTATTTATATACTTCTTTTTGAAATTTCATATGATATTTTTATTGTGATTGTACAAAACAAAGTTAGAGTCTATTTATATCATTAGTAACGACTACGTATATTTGTAAGTAACTAACAAAGATGTAAGTATGCCCGATTTTATCAAAGACAATCACTTGTTTCACAATCCGGTGGAGTTTGCACTGAGTAAAATAGGAGGAACCTATAAAATGCCCATTTTATGGCGGTTAAAAGACAAAAAGTGGCGTTTTAGCGAGTTGCAGCGCAGTTTGGCACATACCTCCGATCGGATGCTTTCTAAAGCGTTGAAGGAGTTACTGGCCGACGGATTTATTACAAAAGAAGTTTTTGCCGAAGTGCCGCCTCGTGTAGAGTATTCGATTACAGAACGGGGATTAAAGTCGGTCGCAATTATTGATTCTTTACGTCAATATGGATTTGAATTGATGCGCGAGTACGATATAAATCAGCAATAAACATTTTTAGAGCACAATTGCGGTAACGATTGCCCGCGCTAAGGATTGCAGTGGAAACCCCGTGCAGTTTGTTGGCTGTGAGCGGCAGTTGGGAGTGGCGATTGAAATGAGCCATTGCCAACGCTCCGCAAACGACAACAAACAAGCGGGTTGTAACTTAAAGCCTGACCCGAGGGATGGGTTGCTGGGGTCGGGGAGCGCCCAAAACTAAGAAAGAGAAGTATTTTTTAAATTTCTTGAAGTTGGGATTTAATCAAATTAGCGTGGTTTGACTTACGGCGTAAACTTGCTCGTTTTATTGGTTTTGGAATGAGCCCAAAGAAAATTACGACAATGGCAGCAACAATTTAAATCATTTTTTGGAATGGTACAGCAAAATGGTACTGGGAAGAAAAGCTATATGTATGTATTCGATGACAAATCTTGTATTCAATAAATGGCTGTGATTTTTTTGGAAGTTAGATTTACGCTTGATACTTTATTGAGCAGAAGACAAATACCTGCATCGTAGATTTTTCTAAGAAATAGTTTATGAGAAGTCGTATTTTTGATAAGGAGGTTTTATACGAATTGTGAATTTCTATCCCAGATTAAAGCATAAAACTGATAGAAGTGTTGTAAACAGTCCCATCAGCTTTAGTTTAAAACAGAGAAGTAGTTTGTCTTATCCCATGGAATGAAAACCAATTTTGTTTCCTTCTGAGTCGATAAAAAGTGCAATAAAGCCGTTGCCACCTATGGCAGTTTTCGGCAAAATTACTTTTCCTCCGGCACTTTCTACTCTGTTTAACGGGATAGAAAGGTCATTTCCGCCATCAAGGTAAATAGTTGTCCCTGTTGTGGAAGGAACAAAATTTTCTCCGATACCGATTACTCCGCCAAATCCGCCTGTTTGAGGATCAGCGGGCAGATAGGCGTATTGCCTGTTCGGGTCGTCGTGAATTTGCACGTCTAGAACTTTTGCATAAAAAGTTTTTGCTCTTTCGAAGTCTGTTGCTGGGATTTCAAACCAATTTAATGTAGTTACCATATTTATTAAGATTAAGTTGTTTTACTTTAGTTTTTTAGGGAATAAGAACAATTTTTCCGGTCGTTTTTCTGTTTTCTAACTTATGATGCGCTTCGGCAGCATCTTTTAAAGAAAAGGATTGTCCGATGTGTACTTTTAGTTTTCCAGCAGCCGTTTGGGAAAACAGATAGTGGTAGGCTTCCTGCATTAAATCGGATTTCGAAAAGTAGCTAGCTAAACCAAAACCGAGCAGCGATTGATTGTGATTGACCAGCGTAAAGGCTTCAACGGCTGTAGATCCACCGCTTGGATTTCCGAAATTTATCAGCTTGCCAAAAGGCGCTAGACAAGAAACGCTTGCACGCAAAATTTCGCCTCCTATTGAATCGATTATTAAATCAACTCCGGATCCAGTGGTTGCTTCAAGTACTTTTTTCGGCCAGTTATCTTCTGTATAATTTATCAGTACGTTGGCTCCCAATGATTTGGCTAAAGCTAATTTTTCAGCCGTACTTGCGGTTGCAATTATTTTGCTTGCACCCATTTCTTTTGCAATTTGTACCAGTAGTGTTCCTACGCCACCGGCCGCGGCATGAATAAGTACGGTTTGTCCGGCTTGTAATTTCGCTCTGTTTTTCAACATTAAAAACGCGGTTAATCCTTGAACTTGTAATGCCAAAGACTCTTGTGGAGATATACTAGGTGGAATTACAGCTGCTAAATAAGAAGCGGTAACGGCATATTCCGCGTAACCACCGCCGTCCGGAAGCATAGCTACCACGCGATCACCGAGAGAAATATTTTCGACGTTGGTTCCGACTTCGGTAACGATACCTGCCACTTCAAAACCCGGTAAATAAGGTAAAGGAACAGGAAATACATATTGATTTCTTCTTTGCATGGCGTCGGAGAAATTCACTCCCGCGGCTTCTACTTTAATGACTATTTGTCCGTCGCCAGCAGCGGGCTTATGTACGTCTTGGAGGACTAATTGTTCAGGCGCTCCAAATTCATTTACGATTATTTGTTTCACGGTTTTGTTTTGATTTCAATTAGTTTGCAACCACTTCGTAAGTGGCGTTTATGTTTCCTTGTGTTGCTTTGGAATAGGAACAAATTGATTTCGCAGTTTCTACCAGTCTTTTTGCCGTATTGTAATCCACGTCGTCAATTTTTACGAGCAATTGTGCACCGAGATCAAAATTTCCGTTCTCCTGTAAAACCGCAATTTTTGCAGTTACATGAACTGAACCAATTTGAACTTTTTCTATTCCCGCGGCAACGCTAACGCTAGTGCCAAAACAAGCCGACCAAGCCGCGGCGAAAAGTTGTTCTGGATTGGTGGCATCGCCAGTTCCTCCCATTTCTTTGGGAAATCGGATGTCGAGATCCAATAAACCATCGGATGATTTGGCGTGACCGTTTCTACCTGCTGAGGTTGTTACGGCTGTTTCGTAAATTGTTTGTTTTTTCAATGTATTTCAATTTATATTTGTATTTCAAAATTAGATACCTAAATTAATTTATACAAGTACTGTTTTATTTAGTACATACAATTAAAAACAATACTAATGTTGAAAATCAGTTATTTATGAATGAAAGAAATTTTGTTTTTGATGAAAAAAGCTGTCCGGTTACTGCAACGATGCATGTTATAGGAGGAAAGTGGAAGCCGATTTTGATTAATGCTATTTATCAAACTTCTCCGGCTCGTTTTGGTGAGTTAAAACGATCGGTAAAAGGAATTACGCAATCGATGCTAACCTCTCAATTAAGAGAATTGGAAGACGACGGTATCATACACCGAAAAGTTTATGCCGAAGTTCCACCGAAAGTAGAGTACACAATTACCGAGTTTGGGTTTACGTTGGCTCCCATATTACAGTCGATGGGTGAGTGGGGAAAAACATATCGTTTGGAGCAGGATAACAAATCAGATAAGTAGGCTTTGTCCAAATTACCTGAGTTTTTTTTGACTTACTTCTTTAAATACTTGATTATCAAAATTTATTACCAACGTTTTTAAAAAACGTTAATCTATTCACAATTTGGTAAAACTGTAAAGTACCTGACATTTGACCTTTTTACGTCGCTATAAATTTGTTTCATTAAAATTTATAAACGATGAAAAAAATCAATGTTCAACTAAGCCTTGCTTTATTGCTAATTATTGGATCATTAACGACTTTCTCGACTTTAGGCGGCGTTGTTCATGAGCCTGTCACTACTACCGTAAAATCGGTTTCGTATTCTTTTATAAAAGATACGATTAGTAAGCCGTATAATCCATACTACTCCAATACAAGTACCAAGAAACTACGTGTTTCTAATGAAGAATGGAAGCGGGTACTACCTGCTGATTTGTATGCTGTTTCTCGATTGGCCGATACAGAACGACCTTTTACTGGAAAATACTGGGAAACAGATGTTAAGGGCACGTACTATTGTGCAGCCTGTGGCTTTGAGTTGTTTCGCTCGGGTGCAAAATTCTCGAGTCAGTGCGGCTGGCCAAGTTTTTTCGAACAGGCCAATTCTAAGAGCATAGTTTTCAGGAACGACCATTCGTACGGTATGCAGCGTATTGAAGCGCTATGCGGACGCTGCGACGGCCATTTGGGACACCTTTTCGACGACGGTCCGGAACCTACTGGCAAACGCTACTGCATGAACTCGATTGCGCTCGATTTTATTCCTGATTCTAAAAAATAATTAGAATGGATAATTCGATTTACAAAACCGTGCTCGTAGCAATGGTGATTGTCATGTTTCTGGTTTTATGCGGCTTTTCTTTAAAAGAATACCGTCAAAATCAAAACGAAAAAAAAGCTGAACCGGGATTTGCAGTCTTGGAACTTTTTACATCGCAAGGTTGTAGTAGCTGTCCGCCAGCCGACGAAGTTTTGGCAACATATGCTTCTTTAAAAAATCCAAAAATCATCCCTTTAGCGTTTCACGTCGATTATTGGAATTACATCGGTTGGAAAGATCCGTTTAGTAAAGCTCAGTTTTCAAATCGGCAGCATAATTACGAGCGACTGCTTCATGTCCCCAGCAATTACACGCCGCAGCTAATTATTAATGGTACGCATGAATTAGTTGGCAGCAACAAAAATGCGATTAAAATTCTAGTTGATCAGCAGTTAAAAGTACCTAGCAAGAACGAGATACGAATTACAAAAGCAGTTTTAGTTAACAACCAATTAAAAATCGATTTTGCTACTGACGCTCTGGCAAACACGGTGGTAAATTTGGCTGTGGTGAAGAAGAAATCGGTAACCAATATAAAACGGGGCGAAAACTTAGGTTTACAACAAACCAACTTCAATATTGTTTTTGATTTTATAACCGTACCAAATGATGTAAATGCTAAGCGTGAGGTTACGTTTAACTTTAATCCGCAGTGGTCATCGACCGACTTTACCGTAGTAGCTTACCTTCAAAAATCGGATACTGGCGCCATTCTTACCGCATCTCAAGCCGAAATATTCACTAAAAATTAATCAATATGAAAAAAATCATAACAGCTATTTGTTTGATAGCGCAGTTAGGAGCATTTGCTCAACAGAAGAAAAACAATGAAAATCTGGAGACGATTACGCTCGGTGGCGGCTGCTATTGGTGTGTCGAGGCAATTTATGAAGATTTAAATGGCGTTAAGTCGGTCGTTTCGGGTTTTGCCGGTGGGAAAGGTGTGAATCCGAGTTACGAAGAAGTTTCATCTGGCAGAACCGGATATGCAGAAGTTGTGCAAATCACTTACGATAAAACAGTTACCAATCTTGAAGAGATTTTGCAAGTATTTTTTGAAGTTCACGATCCAACAACACTTAATCGGCAAGGAGCTGATGTAGGCACACAATATCGTTCGGCAATTTTCTACAAGGATGCTGCGCAAAAAGCGACGGCGAAAAATATAATTGCGGCTTTAACAAAAGCCAAAGTGTTTGATGATCCGATTGTTACAAGCGTCGAGCCCTTAGCACAGTTTTACAAAGCCGACGATTATCATCAGAATTATTACAAGAACAACAAAAGCAACCGATACTGTCAATTGGTTATTCAACCTAAAGTAGAAAAGTTTCAGAAAGTTTTTAAATCGAAATTAAAAAAACAAGGATAATTATGAATTTAGTAAACACAAAAGTACACGGCATTATAGACTATTTGTTTGTTGGAATCTTATGGATAGCACCCTTTGTACTCGGATTAGAAGAAAAAGCTGCCATAGCTTCCGCCAGTTTAGGAGGCATTCATTTACTCGTTACCGCTTTAACGAACTTTGAACTGGGTCTGCTTCGTTTTATACCAATAAAAATACACAGCTTAATCGAATTAATTGTTCCGTTCGTTCTCGTTGGGTTTGCTGTTTTTCTAGGAGAAGTTGAAAGCGATTTTTCTCGTAATTATTTTCTTAGCGTCGCTTTTTTAGTATTGCTAACTTGGTGGATTACGGACTATTCGACATACATCGATTACGACAATTTATAAGTAATTGAGGCGAAATGTCGGCTACTTGACAAAAGCACTCTCAGCTTTACAATAGTTTTACAATTGTTAAAATTAACAAGCAAGTAGTATAATCCTAAAAACCAAACAAAATGAGATCTTCACTAATTCATAAAAAAATTCTAATCACGGCAGGTCCAACTCGAGAATACCTAGATCCGGTACGTTATATTACCAATGAATCGAGCGGAAAAATGGGCTATGCACTCGCAGAAACACTTCATGAATTAGGCGCCGATGTTGTACTCATTAGCGGTCCGGTTTGCCTAAACAGTTCTTTTCCCGAAGAGAATATCACTTTTGTTAAAACGGCAAATGAAATGTATCATGCTTGTTTGAAACACTTTTCGAGCTGCGATATTGCCATTTTTGCCGCCGCTGTTGCCGATTATAGTCCGAAATTGACTTCTGAAGAAAAAATTAAAAAAATTGACGAGGCGTGCTTTTTAGAGTTGAAGAAGAATGTTGATATAGCTTTTGAATTTGGGAAAGTAAAAACACGGTTTCAACAGTCTGTTGGCTTTGCTCTTGAAACTAACGATGTATTAACCAATTCAAAATTTAAATTAGAAAAGAAGAACTTTGATTTGATTGTGATCAACTCTCCAACGCATAATCAAGGATTCGGACACGACACGAATAAAGTTTCGATTTTGAGTAAGGAATTGTATTTGGATCATTTTCCGCTCAAATCTAAAAAAGAAGTTGCAGTCGATATCGTTCAAGCCATCGAGGAGTATTCAATCTTGAATGAAGCTACCCAGAAATCGCTTTACAACGTAATCGATTATCCAAAAACAGTTTAAAGATTTTTGTAATTGAAAACATCAAACGTGCAAAAGGTAACAAAATTTCATCTTGAAGGATTAAAGGAAGTATTAGATTCTAGTGCGTTATTTCCGTCGGAATATCTTGATGATATGATTTCCGATTATTTCATTAATCCCGATTCCGAAGATATTTGGTTCACCTACATGCTTAACGACAGGCCAATTGCACTTGGCTATTGCGTACCTGAAAAGTTCACCAACGGAACTTTTAATCTGTACGCCATTGCGGTACACGGTGCATATCAAGGAAAAGGAATTGGTAAAGAAATGATGCTGTACATCGAGAAGTTACTAACGCAAGCCGGTAAGAGAGTTTTACTTGTTGAGACTTCTAGCCAGCCGAGATACGACAATACGCGAGCATTTTATCATAAAATTGGTTATACAGCACAGGCGGTGTTGCCACATTTTTGGGATGAAGGCGACGATAAAGTTATTTTTTATAAGAAGTTACTAAGTACACGACAAAAATTGTATTAAATTAATTTCCAGCTT
>NZ_NOXX01000159.1 GCF_002251775.1 Flavobacterium aurantiibacter | reverse complement strand
CTGCTCCCAAAGCAGGCGCGATAACCGGGCTACGCTACACCCCGAAGCGGGTGCAAAGATATACTTTTTTCATCCACATGCAACCTATTTTTTTCTGCGATGTAGTGCCAAATACTTTTTTCTAGACCCACCATTAAACCAGCGCGCTTCATTGCTGCCACTTGTCGTTACTTTTCTCGCAACTGTGCAAAAGATTTCGCAACACAACAGTTTTTTTAGCGCGCTACTTCAAATTTCGTCGCCGTATTACCTACCTTTGCTTTCCGGAAACCAACCTTCAACCTATGCTCATTATTGGAATTGCCGGAGGAACAGGCAGCGGAAAAACAACCGTAGTTCATCAAATTATGAACGAACTACCTCAAGCCGAAGTCGGAATTATTTCTCAAGACTCGTACTACCGCGAAAACAACCACCTTTCTTTTGAAGAACGCGCACTCATTAATTTCGATCACCCACGGGCAATCGATTTTGAATTGCTCGTAAAACATCTGAAAGAACTCAAATCCGGACAAACCATTCACCAACCCGTTTACTCGTTCGTTACCCACAACCGTACCGGCGATACTGTGATTACGCATCCGCGGAAAGTAATGATCGTTGAAGGAATCTTAATCCTCGCCAATCCCGAACTTCGCGAACTGTTCGACATCAAAATTTACGTGCACGCCGACTCCGACGAACGCCTCATACGCAGACTCAAACGCGATATCGCCGAACGCGGACGCGACATGGAAGAAGTACTTAACAGGTACCAAAACACACTCAAACCTATGCACGAACAATTTATCGAACCCACAAAAGCATTCGCCGATATCATTATTCCAAACGATAAATACAATACGGTTGCAATCGATGTAGTTCGTGCCGTAATTAACCAACGTATCAAGTAAGTTTGCTATTTTTATAGCGCTATTTTCTCTTCCGCGAAAGCGAAAGCAATCATAACATGAAAGCCAAACTTAAAAATCTGGTCGAAAAATATCCTATTCTCAAAATTTTTGGGAGCAGATACGTGCTGATTTTTATCGCCTTTACCGTTTGGATGCTTTTTTTCGACACCTATTCTTTTCTCGAACACCAAACCATAAACCGAGAATTGAATGAACTTGAAGAAAACAAACGCTTTTATCAAGAAGAAATTAAACGCGATCAGAGTAGAATTAAAGTGCTGCAAGACGACGATTTTGTCGAAAAATATGCGCGCGAAAAATACTACATGAAAAAAGATAGCGAAGATATTTATATTATTGAATACGAAGGCGATACAATCGATTCATCATTCTAAATCACGTCAAATTGAGCGATAATAAATTACAGTTCAGTGCATTTGAAAGCGTTTCGGCGGCAAAATGGAAACAACAAATTCAGTTTGAACTGAAAGGTGCCGACTACAACGAAACGGTGGTGCGCCACGCTTCCGACGGCATTAAAGTTAAACCCTTTTACAATGCCGAAGATCGCGCAACGCACTTGCCCGCAGTACCTAAAACTGCCGCTTTTAAAATTACGGAAACGCTGTATGTCAAGAATGTCGATAAAACCATTCAACGCGCTACTAAGCTTGTAGCCAAAGGTTGCGAAGCAATTATTCTTGATCTTCCCGAGCATATAAACGATTTTCAGACGACCTTTTCTGCACTTTTGGCGTTGCAGATTCCCATTTTTGTACGTCCGCAGTTTTACGACGAGATTTTTTTTGCAGCAGTGTCTAAAATCGAAGGCGTTACATTGCTCATTGATCCGATTCACGAATTAGCCGCTACTGGCAATTGGTTTTCGGGTTCCGATAATCAATTCGGGTTTTTAAATCAAACACCAACCATTTACATAAACGCCGGTGTGTATCACAATGCGGGCGCAACGCCGGTGCAAACCATTGCTTTTGCCTTGGCTCATGCGGTCGAATACTTCAATCAGCAATCGAAACCAAAAGACGTGGTGTTTCAACTCGAATTAGGAAGCGACTATTTTTTTGAAATCGCCGCCATTCGTGCCTTACGTTTGCTGTATCAAACCGTGGCAAACTCCTTCGGAATTACTGCAAAATGTAGCATAATAGCCATTCCTGGGAAAAGGAACAAAACCATTTACGACTATAACGTAAACATGCTTCGTACCACGACCGAGTGCATGTCGGCTATTTTAGGTGGCGCCGATTTTATTCAAAACCGACCTTACGATGCCTTGTATCATAAAGAAAATGAATTTGGTAACCGAATTGCCCGAAATCAGTTGCTGATTCTCAAGCACGAAGCGCATCTCGACAAAGTGCAAAATCCGTGCGACGGCAGCTATTTTATCGAATCGCTTACGGCACAAATGGCGCGTTTGGCACTCGAGAAATTAAAGCAAATTGAAGCCGACGGTGGATTTCTCGCTTCTCTGAAGAAAGAGCGTATTCAAGCACAAATTAAATTACAAGCCGACGCCGAGCAGCAAGCGGTAGATGCAGGAAAGCACGTACTTATTGGAACGAATAAATTTAAGAATTCGGCAGATGCAATGAATGATCAGCTTGAATTATACCCATTTTTAAAAGTGCAGGCGCGCAAAACCATAATTGCACCCTTAATTCAAAAACGCCTCGCAGAAAACATCGAACAAGAACGCCTCAAATCTGAAAAATCAACCTTATGAAAAAATTAATTTACCTCTTTTTGTTATTGACTTGTACCGTATTCGGACAGCAAAAACAGTTTCAAATGATTCACAAAGAAACAGGTAAAGTGGAGAGCTATACCGATGGAACTCGTGTGAAAATGCGAACCGTTTCAGGACAAAAATACGTTGGCGTTTTGAGCTTCACCGAAGACGATAAAATCAAAATCGACGATAATATTTTCGCGCTCGATCAAATTGGCGCAATAAAAATGCAGCCCAAAAAATTCGAAACGCTCAAAAAAGTACTTCTAATTAGTGGCTTAGTTATCGTAGGAACAGGTATTATTTTGGCTACTGCCGGAAGCGAAGCCGCCTTTTTAGTGATTGCAGGAGGTACGGGAGTAACCATTGGCGCCGGAATTCTGGAAGGTGTTAACCGAAACCACATTAGCCGACGTTACGACTTTAAGATTAGTACACAGTGAAAAGAAAAGATATAAGTGACCTCGCTCTGCCCGAAGATGCATTTTTTGCAATTCCGGAAGGAAAAGCGACCTATGAAACGGCAGAGAAAATTCCGATTAAGGATTTTTATAGTGCAACCGATTTAGAATCGGTGTCGCATTTGGATTTTGGCGCTGGATTTCCACCGTTTTTACGCGGACCCTATGCTACCATGTACGTTCGCAGACCGTGGACGATTCGACAGTATGCGGGTTTTTCGACCGCTGCAGAAAGTAACGCTTTTTACAAACGAAATTTAGCGGCCGGTCAAAAAGGCTTATCCATTGCATTTGATTTACCAACGCATCGCGGCTACGATTCGGATCACGAGCGCGTGGTTGGCGATGTTGGAAAAGCAGGCGTTGCAATTGACAGTGTAGAAGATATGAAATTGCTGTTCGATGGTATTCCACTTGATGAGATGTCGGTTTCGATGACTATGAACGGCGCGGTTTTGCCGATTATGGCGTTTTATATCGTCGCAGCAGCGGAGCAAGGTGTGAGTCCGGAGAAATTAGCGGGAACGATTCAAAACGATATTTTGAAGGAGTTTATGGTACGGAATACGTACATCTATCCGCCAGCACCTTCGATGCGAATTATTGCCGATATTTTTAGATACACGAGTAAAAACATGCCAAAGTTCAATTCTATTTCCATTTCGGGCTATCACATGCACGAAGCCGGCGCTACAGCCGAAATAGAATTGGCTTATACTTTAGCCGATGGTTTGGAATACATCCGAACCGGATTGGCAGCGGGCTTAGCGATTGATGATTTTGCACCGCGACTTTCGTTTTTCTGGGCCATTGGCATGAACCACTTTATGGAAATAGCTAAAATGCGTGCCGCGCGATTGCTGTGGGCGAATTTGCTAAAACCTTTTGAACCAAAAGACGAAAAATCCTTGGCATTACGTACGCATTGTCAAACCTCGGGCTGGAGCTTAACAGAGCAAGATCCGTTTAACAATGTGGCACGAACTACTGTTGAAGCGGCAGCTGCTGCTTTCGGCGGAACACAATCGCTACACACCAATGCTTTGGATGAAGCTATTGCGTTACCCACCGATTTTTCGGCACGTATTGCCCGAAACACGCAGTTGTTCCTGCAAGAAGAAACTAACATCACGCAAACCGTTGATCCGTGGGGTGGAAGCTATTATGTGGAGCAGCTGACTGCTGAGTTGGTGGAAAAAGCTTCGGCCTTGATTGAAGAAGTTGAATCGCTTGGCGGAATGACAAAGGCGATAGAAGCAGGAATTCCAAAGATGCGTATTGAAGAAGCTGCGGCAAGAAAGCAAGCACGCATAGATTCTGGGAAAGATATCATAGTAGGCGTTAACAAATATCGTTTGCCGAAAGAAGACGAATTGTCGATTTTAGATGTCGACAATCAGAAAGTACGTGCAGAACAGATCGAGAAATTGGTTCGGATAAAGTCGACACGAGATCAAGCATTGGTCGATGCTGCGTTAGCAAAACTGAGCGCGGCAACACAAACCAACGATAATTTATTGGATTTAGCGATTGAAGCTGCTCGAGTTCGTGCAACTTTGGGCGAAATTAGTTCGGCTTTGGAGACAGCTTTTGGAAGATATAAAGCCGATATCAAAACATTTAGTGGTGTGTATAGTAAAGAAATAGCGCAAGATCCGGAGTTTTTAAAAGCTCGTGAATTAGCTGATCGTTTTGCAGCGAAAGAAGGCCGACGTCCGCGTATTATGATTGCAAAGATGGGTCAAGACGGACACGATCGCGGTGCCAAAGTAGTAGCAACGGGTTATGCCGATGTAGGTTTTGACGTGGATATTGGTCCGCTTTTTCAAACACCGGCGGAGGCTGCACGGCAAGCGGTTGAAAACGATGTCCATATTTTAGGTGTTTCGTCGTTAGCAGCCGGACATAAAACCTTGGTTCCGCAGGTGATTGCCGAGTTGGAGAAGTTAGGTCGCCCCGACATTATGGTTATCGTTGGCGGTGTGATTCCGAAGAAGGATTATCCGTTTTTATTTGACTCGGGTGCTGTTGCTGTTTTTGGACCTGGAACTCGTATTAGTTTAGCAGCTATAAAAATGCTAGAAATTTTAATTGACGAGTAGAAAACTGCTAGCAATTTGAATATATTTGCAGCCCAAATTCGGGATGTGGCGCAGCCTGGTAGCGTACTAGCATGGGGTGCTAGGGGTCGCAAGTTCGAATCTTGTCATCCCGACAAAAAAAGACCGGCGTGAGCCGGTTTTTTTTGCTGAAGTGGCGTCGCCCGAAGGAGCGTAAGTCGGTTCAGCAATAAAAACCGCGCCTTTTGCAAAAAAGGCGGTCTTTTTTGGGCTCGTTTCCCCTAGAAGATCAGCGAAGCTAATCTTGTCGCAAAATCCATTTAAAAAAGGCGGTTTTTTTGGGGCTCGTCTCCCCCTAAAAGACCAGCGAAGCTAATCTTTTCGTAAAATCCATTCAAAAAAGTCGGTTTTTTTGGGCTCGTCACCCCCTAAAAGATCAGCGAAGCTAATCTTGTCGTAAAATCCATTTAAAAAAGGCGGTCTTTTTTGGGCTCGTCTCCCCTAGAAGATCAGCGAAGCTAATCTTGTCGCAAAATTCATTCAAAAAAGGCGGTCTTTTTTGGGCTCGTCTTCCCCTAAAAGATCAGCGAAGCTAATTTTGTCTTAAAATCCATTCAAAAAAGGCGGTCTTATTGGGCTCGTTTGCCTTGTAAAAATCAATATATGTTTTTTGCGAAGTCAGGTGATATTTAAAGTATTTTTTCCTGAAAAATAAAATTTAATTTTCGTGTTAAATGTCTGAAAATTAATTTCTAATCTTTGGTAATATTGCAATATTACGTATATAAAATTGTAAATTTACGTAAAGTTAAACAGTGCCGATATCTTGTTGATTTTTTCAATACAAATCCCAGTGTCTTGTAGCGCACACCTTTTTGTCCATCACACGATTTTTTGGCAATGATTTTCTCTGCGTTAGGTGGTGGAGCGAAAAGCGCGCAACGTTGAAGCTCGTGGCAAAATGCAACAGCCGCGGCGACCTAAGAAACGGAGTTCGATTAAAAATCATTGTCATATCGCTGTAGACTTTAAATAGTGAGAGTTCGATAAAAGCTGTCTGTAGGTAAACTAATGTTTGACAGAGCGCAATTAAAAGTCAGTCGGACAGACATCTAATCATTTAAACAGTCGCTTGCTTCGTTGTATTTTTTTGCGATATTTCAATATCCCAAAGAAAATACGCCTTGCAATCAACAGTTTAAATGATTTCTGACTTCGATTTTTAATCGAACCCCGTTTCAGAAGCCGTGGATTTTGCTTTTTTTGCCCGTGCTGCAACGGCGTACTTGTAGCGGAAACACCGCCCGCCGCACCATGAATAAATAATTTAGCGCGGCGGGAACGCCCAAATAATCATTGATTTTAATCTAGTTTTTATTACTTTTATAACCGTTAACGACCTATGCTTTCATGACCGATTTCTCGACCTATTCGCCCGGATTACACGCCTTATGCCGCTTTGAGCAAATTGCCGCAGAAAAACTGACTCAACTTGATGCTTTTCACGGATTTACTCAAGATTTATGTGCGGATTTAGGCTTGGAAATAGTAGGAGCTAGTTCGTTTGTGTTTGAAAATCAGAGTTATACAGCCTCGTATTGTTTGAAAGAATCACATATTTGTGTTCATACTTGGCCTGAATTTCAGTTACTTACACTCGATGTTTATTTATGTAACTTCCTGCAAGACAACAGCGATAAAGTACGTGCCGTTGTTGAAAAGTACCGAACTTTTTTTGCCGCCCATGAAGTTTCAATTTCTGAAGTATACCGATGAAAACTACCATTACTTGTCCAAGCTGTAGTCACGAGCAAACGATCGATGTTCCTTTTAAAGTCAACTTTTTTGGCTGTGTATCGTGTTTGCGGTATTTCGATAATACGGCTGCAAAAGCGGTAGTTAAAGAAACTTTTAAGCCGTTTTACTTTGAGCGATCGTTAAGTGCGGGAGCTGTTGGGAAGTTCGATGACAAATCATTTGTCGTAACGGGTTTAGTTATAAAAAGCTTACAGAGTCTTGAGTCGTGGTGCGAATACCTGTTGCATGCAGAAGATGGGAAGGCGCTGTACATCAGTGAATCGCAAGGGCATTTCATTAAAATGGAGGCATTAGATTCCGGTGTGGATATGACGTCTTTTGAAAAAAATCAAACTTTTGAAGAAATTACGTACACGCGAATGGCGGTTGCTAATCCTAGAGTGCGTTTGGCAGTTGGATTTTTTGAAGAAGATGTGCTTCACCCCGCGAAAACAACCGAGTTTATTGCACCGCCGCTGATTATAAGTCGCGAGGTGTACCACGGAGCACACACTACATGGTACAAAGGAGCGCATTTGCCGAGACCTACAGTGAAGAAGGCATTCGAACTTTCAAAGCTTGCGGGTCGGTACGGAACCGGTTTGGTACAACCTTTTTACTTTGAACCTTTTCGAGTAGCGCAAATTTTGTTAGCCATGTGTTTGCTGGTTATCGGCATTACGATGTTGCGCAACTATGATCGCGAAACCAAAATAGTTTACGACGCTTTTGTTCCGCTGAACGGAGCTTCGGCAAGCGACCTTGTATCTAATTCATTTGAAGTGACGGGAAGTCGCGCGCCACTTACCGTACATTTAGCTTCGGAGGTTGATAATTCGTGGGCTTCGACAACCATTGGTTTGGTGAATGAAGAAAACAACGAAGAAATTTATGCGACACGCGATTTGGAATTCTATCAAGGTTATGAAGCGGGCGAGCATTGGACGGAAGGCTCGAAAGCCGACGAGTTTAATTTTTGTGGTGTGCCAGCTGGCAAATACCACTTTATTATAAACGTTTCAAAATCAGAGATCGACACAACTACTACAGGCGTTCATATTCGAGCTGAATCGGGTATGCCGGTGTACCACAATATGTGGATTGTACTTGTGGTTTGTGTGGTGCTGATTATTGCTGCCTATATTGCCAAAGACAAATTTGAAGAAAATCGCTATTAAGTAGTATGGAAGAAGTGAAAACATTTTTTAGAGAAAACGCGCTGATTATAGCGCTGGCAGGCCTCATTTTTGGGGTTTATGCCTATTCTGAATTTCAAGGAAACGAATTTTGCGACTGCGTGAAAACAGAAACATACCGTCCGCAAAGCACAGGAAATATTTATAACTCATCAAGAATTTACCACAAATAACCAGCATTATGAGCGAATTAAACATCAATTTGATTATCAATTCCATCGTTTTTTCGATTATTGGAATCGTAATCATGATTTTAGGCTACTTTTTTATCGAAAAAATTACGCCCGAAAATACTTGGAAACAGATTGTACACGAAAAAAATATCGCCGTAGCGATCGTGTTAGGAGCCTTCATCATTGCTATTGCTATGATTGTTAGCGCCGCTATTCATGGATAAACGCAAACGATTCGAGCTACTTCTGCTAGGAGCCGTATTTACGATAGCTACCTGCGGACTCATTTACGAACTGGTGGCTGGTGCCTTAGCGAGTTACCTGCTCGGCGATTCCGTGAAGCAATTCTCGTTCATCATTGGCGTGTATTTGTTTGCCATGGGAATTGGTTCCTATCTGGCTAAATTTCTAACCGGTAATTTGCTGCGCATTTTTATCGATATCGAAATTTTAATCGGATTGGTGGGCGGTTTAAGCTCGGTCGTTTTATTTCTGTTGTTTGAGCAGGTCGATTTCTTTCAGTTTGTTCTCTATCTTTTCGTGTTCGTAACCGGTTGTTTAGTTGGTTTGGAGATTCCGCTGTTAATGAACATCTTGAAAGATCGTATGGCTTTCAAAGACTTGGTTTCAAACGTTTTTACCTTCGATTACATCGGTGCGCTATTGGCTTCCATTCTTTTCCCACTTTTTTTGGTTCCCAAACTCGGAATCATGGGAACATCGTTGTTTTTCGGACTGATAAACATCTCTATTGCTTGGTTGTTGTGCCGATTACTACGTCACGAATTACCCAAACGGTATTGGCTGGAAGGAAAAGCCATAGCCTCGTTTTTAATCTTACTTACTTGCTTCATTTTTACCGATTATATTCAAGCATTTACCGAAAATAAACTCTACGGCGAAAATATAATCATCAGTAAAAATACACGCTACCAACGCATGGTACTGACGCACAAAAACGACGATTACCGTTTGTACCTGAATAACAACCTACAATTTAGTTCGGCCGACGAGTATCGGTATCACGAATCCTTAGTTCACCCTGCATTATCCTTGGCTAAAGACGTATCCGATGTACTTATTTTAGGCGGCGGCGACGGTATGGCTGTGCGCGAAATTCTTAAATATCCGCAAGTTAAAAGCATCACGTTAATCGATCTCGACCAACAGTTAACGACCGCTTTTCAGCAAAACGATGTACTTAAAAAGCTAAACCATAATTCGCTAAATCATCCAAAAGTTCGTGTTTTCAACGCCGATGCTTATCAGTGGATTAAAACCAACACGAAAAAATACGGTGTTGTAATTATCGATTTCCCCGATCCATCCAATTACAGCATCGGAAAACTCTATGCGCTTAATTTTTACGACGAACTTCAAAAACGCTTGCTTCCCAATGCATTGGTAGCGGTTCAATCGACCTCGCCTTACTTTGCACCGAAGTCGTTTTGGTGTATTCATCAAACAATAAAAGCAATTCTACCACACGCACAAGCCTATCAAACCTATGTGCCATCGTTTGGAGCTTGGGGATTCACCTTAGCGTCGGCACAGCCGTTTCAAAATTTTGCGGTGCGGCGTAAGGTGGAAAAACTCCGTTTCTACAACTATAAATTTACCGATCTAACATCGTTTTCACGCGATATGTTGGCTCCCGAGGTCGAAGTAAACAAATTGAATAACCAAATTCTAGTGCGCTATTTTGATGAAGAATGGGGAAATGTTCAATAGCCGTCGTCAGTTTCTAAAGCTCAGTGCAGCAGCTCTTGCTTTTTCGGCACTTGCAGGCGCATGTTCCAGCAAAGCAAAACAACTAATTTTGCAATTGTCTGGTGCCAAACACGTGCTCGGACACCGTTTATGGGCCAAGAACTTTCCAAAACCTTCGCAAGATCTTAAAACAGAAATACTTATTGTAGGCGGCGGAATCACCGGTCTGAGTGCCGCTCGTGCTTTAACTAAAATTGGAAAAACCGATTTTCTCCTTTCTGAACTCGAAAATCAAGTCGGCGGAAACTCACGTAACGGCGAAAACAAACACAGTAAGTTCCCAGTCGGAGCACATTATCTGCCACTTCCCAATAAAGACGATAAGCCACTAATTGCCTTTTTGCAAGAAGCCGGTATTGTTCGCGACATTCAAGCCGATGGAACGCTCATCTTCGACGAAACGCAACTTGTTTTTGATCCCGAAGAACGCCTCTTCATCAAAAATAATTGGCAAGAAGGCATCATTCCGAAATACGGAATCTCGCCTCATGATCAGCGGCAAATCGACCGATTTTTACAAGAAATGGAGTCGTTTCGACGGCAGAAAAACGACGATACGTATAGCTTCGCCATTCCTATCACTAAAGTAAAATGGACACCCGAACTGCGTGCCATCGACCAGCAAACCATGAAACAATGGTGCCTCGCCAATGAATTTAATTCAGATCCTTTACTCGAATATATTGATTATTGCTGTCGAGACGATTTTGGTTTGGGAATCGATTTTGTCTCGGCTTACGCCGGAATTCATTACTTCGCAGCACGCAAATTCGATCAAGGAAATGAACACGCCGATACCGTGTTAACTTGGCCCGAAGGAAATGCACGCCTTAAAAATCATTTATCGAAATACGCTTCAAATAAAACCTTGACTTCGCAACTGGTGTACGACATTAAAACTACCGAAACAGGAGTTGAAGCGCTGGTTTTCGACGAAAAAACCAACCAAAGTAAACGTATCTTAGCCCAAAAAGTACTGGTTTGTACGCCGCAGTACGTTAACAAATATTTGTTTGAAAAACATCGAGACCTAAGTGCACATTTTAACTACGCTCCTTGGTTGGTTGCCGCGATTACCCTACGCGATTTTAGCGATAACTTCAATAACGCACTTTCTTGGGATAACGTAATTCACGGTGGAGTAGGGCTGGGATACATCAATAACCGCCATCAAGAGTTGCAACAACAAACAGGCAAAGATGTAATTTCATACTACCGCGCATTCTCGCAAGCCGATCTTGGAAAAGCCCGTAAATTACTGTACCAAAAGTCAGCCAACTATTGGAAATCCGAAATCATAAACGATTTAAAAATTGCACATCCGAATATCGAGTCATTTATCGAAGAAATTGAAATCTTTCGCTGGGGGCACGGCATGATTAGTCCAACGCCCGGTTTCTTGTCCGGCAATGCGCTGCGCGAAGCTGCAAAACCAATCGACAATAAAATTTTCTTCGCACACAGCGATTTGTCCGGAATTTCGATCTTCGAAGAAGCATTTCATCAAGGTATTCATGTAGTCGAAAACATCTATGGCACAAGCGTGGATTCATAAACCGAAAACCGATTTACTCTTCATCATCGGTCCAACGTGGCTTTCGCTGCTGCTGGTGCTGTTGTTTCACCGGCAATTTACCGAGCTGCAAGAGCAATACAATATGCTGTTTTGGCTCGTATTAATTGTGTTTATCGATGTCGCTCACGTGTATGCAACCTTGTTTAAAACCTACTTCAATCGCACGTATCGTCGAGAAAATCGCAAGCTATTACTCGGCCTTCCCCTGTTTTGTTTTGTACTCGGACTCACGCTAATGGCGTTCGGGCAACTCGTTTTTTGGTCGTTTTTAGCCTATGTCGCCGTTTTTCATTTTGTGCGTCAGCAGTACGGATTCTTTAAAATCTACGCTCGCTTCGAAGCAAAACCCATGCCCATTATCGACACGCTAACCATTTATGCGGCAACTATTTACCCGATGTTGTACTGGTTTTTGAGTCCGGCGCGAAACTTCAATTGGTTTCTCGAAGACGAGTTTTTTACGTCAAACCAGCCGCTGTTACGAAGTATTTTAGGCTATGCATATGTAGCAATTTTGCTGCTCTACCACACAAAAGTGGTCCGCAATTTTATTCAAACCAAATCGTTTAACTGGCCCAAAAATTTACTGCTGTGGAGCACCGCTTTGTCGTGGTATTTCGGTATAGTACACTTCAATAACGACTTAATATTCACCTTATTAAACGTCGTTTCACACGGCATTCCGTACATGGCGCTGGTGTATGTACGCACGCAAAGCAGCACCCAAGCACGGCAAACGCGATACACTAAATATGTAGCCATCTTTATAGCTGTTTTATTGTGTTTCGGTCTTGCCGAAGAACTTCTCTGGGAAGGTTTAGTCTGGCAAGAACACTTCACATTCCCAATTCAAATACACGATTCCTGGCAGTTTCTCTGGGTTCCACTCCTCAGTGTACCTCAATTTACTCATTATTTACTCGACGGTTTCATCTGGAAATCAGCACCCAAATAATTTCGAATTAGTTTTTGGGCAGTCCGGCGGACGTTCAGTGGAAATACACTCCAGCCGCCGTCGGGTTTTTCGCTACAAGTTTTTCGCCGCTCGGCTGCCTGCGTACGGGCTGCAAGGGCTTCTTTCAGTCGCCGTTTCGCTCCAACGCAGCCAAGCCAAGCAGCCAAAAAGCTTTTCGCTGCAACCCCTACTGCAAAAATGTGCACCACAATACGTTCGCAAAAAAATTGCGCTGCTTCAAAATCGTTTTACACGAATATTTCCGCAAATCAATTCAAAAACAAAAGTCGTAAATCATCCAATTAGTCAAAAATAAGGCGCGCTATTCTGGGAATACCGGCGTCTCGCAAGAACATAAATCGAGTTCAACAACAGTCTAATCGATTAGCGTTCAGAACTTCCCACCTTAAAGGCTCATTTATCAACTATAAAGTCTGTTCTGCGCAATCAGAACTGGTTTATTAGCGTATTTGAGTTCGCAACTTTTCGTCTTTTTTCCCACGTTCAAATTCGAAAAATGCGACCCACTGTTGTAATGCTTTTCTTAACTTTACACAAATATCAGCCAAGCATGGAGCACATTTTAGAAGTTTCAGATGTTGTAAAAAAATACGGCGATTACACGGCCTTAAACCACGTATCGCTTTCGGTTCCTAAAGGTTCCATTTACGGATTATTAGGACCCAACGGCGCCGGAAAAACTTCCTTAATCCGAATCATCAACCAAATAACAATGCCCGATAGCGGCCGCGTAATTCTCGACGGCGAACCGCTGCAACCCAAACACATTCAAAGTATTGGCTACTTGCCTGAAGAACGCGGTTTGTATAAAACCATGAAAGTAGGCGAACAATGTTTGTACCTAGCGCAGCTTAAAGGGATGTCTAAAAAAGACGCTAAAGCGCAACTCGACTTCTGGTTCGAAAAACTCGAAATTACCTCTTGGTGGAACAAGAAAATCCAGGAGTTAAGCAAAGGAATGGCGCAGAAAATTCAGTTTGTTGTTTGCGTACTCCACAAACCTAAATTGCTCATTTTCGACGAACCGTTTTCTGGTTTCGATCCGGTAAATGCCAACTTGATCAAAGACGAAATTCTCGAACTAAAACGGCAAGGTTCCACCATTATCTTCTCGACACACCGCATGGAAAGCGTCGAAGAATTGTGCGACTACATTGCATTAATTCACAAGTCAAACAAACTCATTGAAGGCAAACTCGACGACGTAAAGCGTCAGTACCGAACGGCAACGTACCGCATTGGCGTGCTTACGCAAAATACCGAACAACTGTTGTATCAATTAACCCAAAAATACACGGTGGCACAAACGCATTTCAAATCGCTCAATCAAGAACTGCAATTAGAAGTGGCCATTGGCAACGATACGCCTAACAACTTACTGTCACTACTGCTCAACAACGGTATGGTAACGCATTTCGAAGAGAAAATACCTTCCGTGAACGACATATTCATTCAAACCGTAACTCAAAACTAATATGAGCCTTTTAAAGCTGATCATCAAGCGCGAGTTTATCGCGAAAGTGCGAAATAAGTCGTTTATCGTAATGACATTTTTGAGTCCGCTGATTTTTGTTGTAATCGCGGCAGTAGTTGGCTATTTGGCAAGCATGAAAGCCGATTTACGCCGCATTGCCGTTCACGATCCGGCAAACGTTATTTTCAATACACTTAAAAACACCGAAGAATACCGCTATGTAAATACTTCGGGTTTATCGGTTGGCGTGCTTCGCGACAGCGTTAAAACCGAAAAATTCGACGGACTTTTAGTTGTTCCCGCAACGACCAAAACCAACGAAATTGCGCAAAAAACACAGTACTATTCCAACGAAAGTGCACCACTCGAATTAATTCTCGACTTAGAAGACCAGTTGAGCGAGAAACTAACTGCACAAAATTATCAGGCCGCCGGAATTGATACATTGGCCATTAACAAAGCGCAAGCCGACGTTTCCATTCAACTAAAAAAATCCTCGGGCGAAGATACCATCAAAGGCGCTTCCTTAATCCGAATCGTTATTGGCGGCGGCTTTGGTTATCTCATCATGATGTTTATCATAATCTACGGAAATTTGGTAATGCGTAGCGTTATTGAAGAAAAAACGAACCGAATTATCGAAATTATCATTTCCTCAGTAAAGCCATTTCAACTGATGTTGGGTAAAATAATAGGTACTTCGCTCGCTGGTTTACTGCAATTCGGAATTTGGATTGTACTCGGAATTACTTTATTAACCGTTGCCTCAGCAGTTTTCGGTATCGAAACGGGCGGAACGGCGGGAATCGCTGCCAATGCCGCGGCAGAACAAGTTGATCCATCTAGAATTCAACAACTACTCGCTGCAGTTTGGGATCTGCCCATTGCAACTATTTTAATTTCGTTTGTGCTGTATTTTATCGGCGGTTACTTCCTTTACAGTTCGTTTTATGCAGCAATTGGTGCAGCCGTCGACAACGAAACCGATTCGCAACAATTCTTACTTCCTATCATTATGCCACTAGTGCTGGGTGTGTATATTGGCTTTTTTACCGTAATAAACGACCCGCACGGAACTGTTGCCACAGTATTTAGTATTGTGCCCTTAACTTCGCCTATTGTAATGCTTATGCGCATTCCGTTTGGTGTGCCCATTTGGCAAGTGATTTTAAGTATTGTTCTGCTTTTTGCAACTTTTGTGCTGGTAGTTTGGTTTGCAGCAAAAATTTATCGCGTCGGAATTTTAATGTACGGCAAGAAACCAACATGGAAAGAAATTATTAAATGGACGAAATACGACTAATACGTGAGTAAAATTTTAATTATTGAAGATGAAGCGGCCATTCGCCGTGTATTGATAAAAATTCTTTCAGAAGAAAGTGAAAGTTATGCTGTCGAAGAAGCCGAAGACGGCGTTAGCGGACTCGAGAAAATCAAAAATTCGGATTACGATTTAGTTCTATGCGACATTAAAATGCCGAAAATGGATGGTGTCGAACTGCTAGAAGCTGTAAAAAAAATAAAGCCGGAAATTCCTATGGTGATGATTTCGGGTCATGGCGATATGGATACGGCCATCCAAACGATGAAACTCGGCGCCTTTGATTACATCTCAAAACCACCCGATTTAAACCGCTTGCTGAACACCGTACGCAATGCGCTCGACAAAAAACAGCTCGTCGTTGAAAATAAGATTCTGAAAAAGAAAGTAAGTAAGAGCTACGAAATGATCGGCGAAAGCGAGCCTATCAATCACATTAAACTCATGATTGAGAAGGTAGCGAAAACGGAAGCTCGGGTTTTGATAACCGGACCAAACGGTACAGGTAAGGAATTGGTTGCACATCAGCTACACGAACAAAGTGACCGAGCTGCTGCTCCTATGATCGAAGTAAATTGTGCTGCTATACCTTCGGAACTTATTGAAAGCGAATTGTTCGGACACGTTAAAGGCGCTTTTACCTCGGCCGTTAAAGATCGTGCGGGAAAATTTGAAGCTGCCCACGGTGGTACGATTTTCTTAGACGAAATTGGCGATATGAGTCTTTCCGCGCAAGCGAAAGTACTACGCGCACTTCAAGAAAATGTGGTGACACGTGTAGGTGCCGATAAAGACATTAAAGTAAACGTTCGCGTAATAGCGGCTACAAACAAAGATTTAAAAACGGAAATTGCCGAAGGACGTTTTCGTGAAGATTTATACCACAGATTGGCGGTGATTTTAATTAAAGTTCCGTCGCTTAACGAACGAAGAGGTGACATTCCGTTGCTGATTAATCATTTCGCTGCCAAAATCGCCGAAGAACAAGGAACCGCTGTTAAGAAATTCTCGGAATCGGCAATTACCTTATTGCAAGAGTACGATTGGACAGGAAACATCCGAGAACTGCGCAACGTGGTTGAACGCTTGATTATTTTGAGCGGCCAAGAAATCTCGGAAAACGATGTAAAATTATTTGCCAGTAAATGAATTTAAAGAAAATTAAGCCCGAAGTAGCACAATGGCTAAACGATTTGGGCGCCATAACAGCAACCGAATTGCAGGAAGAAACATGGTCGCTGATTAAATCGGGCGTTACTACTGCCGTTCTCGCTCCAAAAGGTTCGGGAAAAACTACGGCCTTAGCTATGCATGTGGCTCAAAAACTCGATGGCGCTCACGAACAATCGCCTCGAGCATTAGTCTTGTTACCTGATAATCCGGCGGTGGATGCTTTTGTACTCAACACAACTTCTTTGTTTAGTTCGCTCGACTTAAAATTATATCCCGTTTACGATAAGAGAGATATCGATGTCGAGAAAAACGAAATCAGTGAAGGAATCGACATATTGGTAGCGCCAATAAGTAAAGCGGCATTAATTTTTGCTGGAGCGGGTTTTAACGCCAATCGTTTGAAAATAATTGCAGTCGATCAGCTGGAAGATATGGTTGCCACAAGAAACGAAACCAAATTGCTGCGAATTTTAGACAGCATTTTCGTCGGACAACGATTAATTTTCGCTGAAAAGTACAACGAGAAAATCGAGATGGTTATTGATCGTGTTTGCGAAGAAGGTGAAATTTTTGATTACTTAGATTAATGGAATTTTTCAAACAAAATAAGAAAGCAAAGGCCGAGCTAAACTCCGGATTTGGCACCAGCGCTACCAGTTACGGCGGCAGATTTGTGAATAAAGACGGCTCTGCAAATATTCGTAAACGCGGACTTTCTTTTTTTGATCGGATCAGCTGGTATCACACCATGCTCGACATGCCTACGTGGAAATTCTTGTCGATTTTATTTGGATTCTATTTCGCAATCAATCTAGTTTTTGCCAGCTTGTACTATCTTATAGGGATTGAGTATTTAAACGGCATCGACAACAATGGTTCTGAGTGGCTAAAATTCGGTAAAGCTTACTTTTTCTCGGCTCAAACCTTTACCACTGTGGGTTACGGTCATATTTCACCAAACGGATTTGCGACAAGTACTTTGGCCGCTGCCGAAGCCCTAGTGGGTTTGCTGAGTTTTTCCATTGCAACAGGTTTATTTTTCGGACGTTTTAGCAGACCGCGTGCGTATATTAAATTTTCCGATTGTGCCGTAATTGCTCCATATCGCGGTGGTACGGCACTGATGTTGCGTTTGGTTCCATTCAAAAACACCAATTTAACCGATGCCTATGTCAAAATTACCTTAGGTATGGTCGTTGAAGAAGACGGGAAAAAAGTCAATAAATTCTATCAGCTTCCGCTTGAGATGCAGCACGTAAATTTATTGACATTATCGTGGACAGTGGTTCATCCGATTACGGAGGAAAGTCCGCTTTATCAATTCACGGCAGCAGATTTCGCTAAAATTGAAGGCGAAATTTTAGTGTTCATTAAAGCCTTCGACGAAATGTTTTGTACCACCGTGGCAGCAAATTCCAGCTATCTGTTTACAGAAATTAAGTACGGTGCGAAGTTTAACATGATGTATTTCGATGCGCCGGATGATACGATAACTATACTGGAACTCGACAAACTAAACGACGTAACCGAAGTAGAGTTGCCAAGTTAACATCACTGAATTCTATAAAGAACGAGCTTCGCATGTGTAAGAATGCGTATCATATCCCTATACCAATTAGTTTAAAAAGATAGTATCTTATTAAATCACACGATTATTGCGCTAGATGCTAATCAGTAATCGGAATGATATTTTAGCTCTGGTGTATTTTCAGAAAAATAGAGCTTGTATTTTATTACTTCAGTAAAAACGTTCCTGTTACGTCGATTTTATTGCTCACTTTAGATTTTACGACACTCGGAATTTTAATCGCATAATCGCTGGCATTTACGTTGAATGAGGTTTGAACTTCGATACCACCGTCGTTCTTTCTGATTTTAGCTGCTGCGGTAACGTCGTTGGTTTTTCCGTGCATTTCAAGTTTGCCTTTTATTTGATATTCTGTCCACGAAGTAGTGAGTTTATCGGCATTAAATCCCGTGATTTTTCCTTTAAAAGTAGCTTTTGGATAGGTATCGCTTTCCACATAATTTTCATTGAAATGCTCTTCCATCAATGCAATTTTAAAACGGAATGCTTTCATGAGCGCCAATGTTGCAATTTCCCCATTTTCTTTATTTAAGACACAGGTAACATTTTCGTTTTTAGCTTTTACTTCTTCAAAACCCGGAACGCTGGCTTCAAAGGCAAGCTTACCCGTTTTGGTAGTTAATTTTTGTGCAAACGACAGCGTAGCACTGAGGATGGCGAATAAAAAAAGTATTTTTCTCATGGTTTTTGGATTTTAATTTTGAAAGCCGTCTTGCTGCCAACGAACAAATAGTTCTATCGTTGCATCGGGAAAACGCGGACCACCTTGCGGCATAAGTAAATCGTCGCCGTTAGGAAGTGCAATACGCCCGAGTAAATCTTGATTTAAAATGGCATTTCTTACTTGATCGGCAGTTACTAAGGGCATCGGAGCACCTAAAGTAGGAACAGCGCCGTGGCAATTCGTACAAGAATTAGAAACAATCGGTGCAATGTCGCGCGAATACACTACAGCTTCATCTGCGGGAACTTCCGCTATTAAGTCGTTTGTGCTGTCGTTTGTACAAGAAGTTAGTGCAACTGCAAAACTTAATACAATTAGATATCGTAAATACATCATATTACTCAACTTTTTATCTATTTTTAAATCTACAAAACAATTTCTATGAATCGCAAAAAAATTATCATCATCTGTTCAGTTGCCATACTGCTTGGCATTTTGGGCTATCAGTACGTTTACAAAGGGCATCGGGATATTTCTTCTGAGGATGCTGTTGCAACGCTTTCGGTTGCGCAACTCAACGACCAATATACTCAATCTGCCGAGAAAACAACTCAAAAATTCTTGGATCAAACTATTGTTATATACGGGAAAGCAACGTCTTCAGATTTAAAATCGAAGAACTTATTGATAGACAATGGCGTAGATGTTACCTTAACCTTGGCCGAAACCATACCTGCAGCGGGAACTGAAGTTCGTGTAAAAGGACGCTATGTTGGTTTCGACGATTTGCTCGAGCAACACAAAATTGTAGATGCAACATTAATTACTGAATAAGATGAAAAAGAATATTTTACTAGTTTGTTTATTGGCGATTTTTTCGGGACAAGCGCAAGATGATTTGCTGAATGAAATCGACACGGTGAAAACGGAGCCTGTTGTTGAATCGGCTTTTAAAGCCTTGAAAATTGTAAATCTTGAATCAACGAAATTGGCAGCAAAAGGCGATTTCTATTTTATTGTAGCGCACCGTTTTGCTTCTATAGAAACAGGTTTCGAAGATTTTTTTGGACTTGATAATGCCGTTACCCAGCTTAAGTTTTTATACGGAGCAACCGATTGGCTTACCATTGCAGCCGCAAGAAGCGAACAGGCTTACGATTTTTCAGCAAAATATAGCTTGGCTCGTCAGAAAGTTGGCGGTTTCCCCGTAGCTATTGTCGGATTTAATAGTTTGGGAATAAACAATGAATTGGATAAGGCTATCTATCCGAAATTAGAGTTTAATAATCGTCTGATTTATGTTTCGCAATTGTTGGTTTCAAGGAAGTTTTCAAAACGCCTATCTCTTGAATTGGCACCAACGTTCTTTCATGAGAATTTTGTAGATATCGATTCGCAAGACAATAGCCAGTTTGCTGTTGGAATGGGTGGTAGATATAAGATAAGTAACCGCGTATCCATAAATGTTGATTACGCCGCTCATTTAAATCGTTCAACAGATTCTCCGTATCGCAACCCGCTTTCCGTGGGAGTTGATGTAGAAACAGGTGGGCACGTATTTCAGATGCATTTCTCGAACAGTCAAGGAATTCACGAAGCAGGTTTCTTAGGCAGAACAACGGGTGATTGGAGCACTGCCAATATCTTCTTTGGATTTAACTTAGTTCGTGTTTTTTAAAAGATTTACTTCATAAAAAAAGGCGTCGCAAGCAATGTGACGCCTTTTTTTTGCTATAGTTTCTAGCTTATTGCTTAATGAACTTAGCTGTTTTGCTTTTACCGTCGGTTGTTTTGATAACGGCAACATATGTCCCAGAAGTAAGGTTAGAAACATTCACTGTGTTGTTTTTCACCAATCCTTTCAATAATTTCTTACCAGTAAGGTCGAAGATTTCAAAAGACTCGAGTTCAAAACCATCTGCTTTGATATTAAGCGATTCGCGAACTGGGTTTGGATAAATACTTACAAAATCTTGTGAAATGCCCCCAGTTGAAAGGGTTTGTCCTTCAGTCAACACGATTGATTTGTTAATTTCAGGATTCCAAATTTCTTCAATGATTCCACTTGGCCATTTTACAACTACTTTGGTAATAGATTCGTTTGTACCCAAACCAAAATGGGTGTTTAACGAACTCATGTAGCGAAAACCATCACCACTTCTTACATCGCGAATTTGCATGCCAGACGCGGTGTGCATTTCTATACGTGCACCAATACCATTTTTATTACTTTGAACGCCATTTAGACAAATCTTAGACCAATTATTGTCGTTACCATTAGATAAGTAGATTTGGTTGTTATTCTGTATATCTAAGAAACCATCGTTATTAAGGTCGCCCACAGGTCCATTAGTTGGTACTATCGTGCTTGGTGTAAAAGTCCAATCCCCATTATTTTTCATGATGGTATTGCTACCCATGAAAATATCAACCCATCCATCGTTGTCATAATCGTGCGCATTATTCTCGATGTTAGTTGCTGTAAAGGTATCAAGTCCAGATCCAACTGTAATGTCGGTAAAAGTACCGTCGCCATTGTTTTTTCTCAGTTTGTGTCCTCCATCTGCAAATGAGCTAGCACCTATCATTGCGTCCATATCCCCGTCATTATCGAAATCCGCCCATGCAGCCGACCAAGATTGCGATGGTTCATTCATTCCAGCGGCAACGCTTACATCTGTCCAGGTGTTATTTCCATCGTTTCGGTGCAATTCATCAACTTTCGCATTAGAAGAGCCACCACGACATTTCGCTATGAATAAATCTTGGTCGCCATCGTTATCGTAATCAACAAAAATAGAACCGTAGTTTCCTCCTGTTGGAAAATCTCCAATTCCTCCTTGACTGAACGTGTAGTTGCCTGCACCGTCATTTAAATAGCGAACGTTAGGAGCAACATCATGACATACAAAGGCATCTAGGTGACCATCGTTGTTTAAATCTATAAAATTACTTCGTTGAGAAAATACATCTTCGTCTGTTTGCATTAGCGTAAATGCTGTTCCCGCAGCGTTTTGTTTCATAAAGGCAACTCCCGAACCATTTCCGTAAAGCAAATCATTTTTGCCGTCTTTGTTAATATCGCCAGCTGCAACGCTCCAAGTAGGCATAAAGATTGTAGATGGTGTTGACATTTGAATTGTCGTAAATCCACCTCCGTTCGGAATTTGGCGTAAAACTGTTACCTGATTTGGTGCAATCGAAACAATGTCATCCAGAAAATCACCATTCATGTCAACTACACAATTTTGGTAACCACTTGGAACAGAAATCGACTGTTGTGTGAACGTCAGAATCGGGGGTGGTGGTGGAACAAATTCGTCTTCTTCAAGCGAAAAGGTAAATCCATTAGTGCTCCAATTGTTGTCAAAAGCAATATAGTAGGTTGTACCCGCAACAGCTTGGAAGATTGCAACAGACAGGTAGCTCGGATTTCCTAAAATTCCGTCGTCGTCATCGCCAGTTACACAGGTAAGCGATCCGCAATCTCCAGAATACACTGAAAAGCGCGTGTCGCCGTTAAGATTTACTTGTAAGTCGGTAGATATCTTTACCAAATAGGTTTGAGTAGGCGAATACACGTACCAGTTTGCTGCACTGGCACTCTGATCTTGGGTATTACAAAATTGTGTAGGAGGAGTTCCAGTGATCGTAGGAACAACTGTTAAACCGGCTGTAACTGGAACGGCATTCGCACAATTTGATTGTGCTACTGCTGCCTGTAAAGACAGAACGGATAGTGTTAAAAGTAGTTTGTTTTTCATGGTGATTAGTTACAGTTAGGTAATGAGTTAATCCATTCTTGAATCATTTGAACAGCTTCATCGTGCACTATTGTTCTTCCAAGCAGAGGCATCCTGATACTTTCTTCTGCAGTGTTTAGTCTTGAAAACAGGGCAGAACGGGCAGTCCTTCCTGGCGAAATAATAGCACTAGTTCCGTCGTTAAGCGGATCTTGGGGCGTCATGCAAACACCAAGATTAGTATTTGAAGTAGATTCACTGAAAGCAAATCGCATGGGGCGGTAACTACAGTGACTTCCTTCCTGATGGCAATGAGCACAATTAATGTCGATGTAGGAACGAACACGTGTTTCCAAAGGTTTTGAAGTATCTTTCCAATCGACTACCGTGTTAATTTCTGCAGGATAATTGCTGTCCAAATACCCCATTTCAACCCATTTAGCTAATTGATTTTTGGTTCCGTCTGCGTAAGCATACGAACTGTTGAGGTTTTGAGGTTTCGGACCTATTGGAATCGCGGAATCTTGAATCTTATGACAAGTCAAACAAGCCGAGTTGCTTGGAAACCTGTAATTCACATTTTTTAAATTTCCGTATTCGTTTACGAATGTAACATCTTTTGTTCCACCTTCTGTGGTTAAAGTAGCTTCGGTTTGTTCGTCGTTCCAAATATATTCTGCGAAAATCCAACCGCCTTCTTTCTTAATCAATAAGCGGGTTTCCATAATACGAGTTGTATTACTTGGCTGCACATTGTCGTAATAAAAGGTCTTTATAATTACAGCGCCAGTTGGAAATTCCAATACTTTTCCATCACCATTGTAGGTTGCCTTTACGCCTTTAGGCATCCAAATAAATCTTTTCTTGTGTGCGTAGTCTGTAAAAAGCTGACTTATAGGCTCGTAAGGCAAAACTCCTAGTGCGGGTATTTGAAGTTTCATGTCTCCTTCAAAAAACTTGTAATCCGATAGCTTTGCATAAGGAACAGTAGATAAATCAACATTTACCGGGCTTTCAGGATCAACCGGAACGTATTCGTCTTTGTCTTCACCAGAACACGATGCAATAAAAATCGCAAGTCCAATTATGCAGATTATCAACCACGGGTAGTACTTTCTCATAGTTTTAGCAAAATGTTCTAAGTACACGACAAAAATTGTATTAAATTAATTTCCAGCT
>NZ_NOXX01000146.1 GCF_002251775.1 Flavobacterium aurantiibacter | reverse complement strand
CTGCTCCCAAAGCAGGCGCGATAACCGGGCTACGCTACACCCCGAGAGCGGAGAGTAAGGGATTCGAACCCTTGGTACCGTTTCCAGTACGCATGTTTAGCAAACATGTCCTTTCGGCCTCTCAGGCAACTCTCCATTGCTCGTAAACATTTCTGTTTTTAAGCGGTTGCAAATGTAAGCTTTCACACATAATTTGCAAACTTATCGACATCTTTTTTCCCGAAAACTTGCTGTTTTTCTACATCAACGCTCCCAAGAATTTGACTCTCAACACTTCAACTATTTTCCTTCAGGCGAAATGTACGTCTTGTTTCCGTTGCTATTGATGTAGTATTTGCCTCCGCGCGGTCCGGTATATACCTTCTTGCCGTTATAAGTTCCCGAAACTTTATCAGCCGCTGCTTTCTTCTCTTTAGCTCCTTCAGCCTTTAACTTCTTCTCTTCAGCTTTTATCTTTTCCTTTGTTGCTTTTTCCTTTTCTGTTGCTGCTGACTTCGCTTTAGCTGCTGCTTTCTTTGAGTCGGCTTCGCTGGATTTATTCGCTGCTTCGGCTTTAGTTTTCGCTTTGACAGCTGCGCCCTTTGCTTCCGATTTTGCTTCCTTTGCTTTAGCTGCGGCTGTCTTCCCTTCTGCTTTAGCTTTAGCCTCTGTTTTAGCTTTAGCCTCTGTTGCTTTTTGCTTTAGAGTTTTGTCTTGAGCTTGCACGCCTACTGTAAATAGTACAGCCAGCAAACTCATAAAAATTTGGTTTCTCATGTTTAATGAATTTAATTAGTTAACTTTCGTAATTAGTAAATCTAAAATAATGTTTTTTTTAAAATTCCGATTTGCAATCTGCGTCCTTTTCTTAACGTCAAGTGCTTATAGCCAGTCTGATTCGTCTTTTGTTGCAGTAACTTCTTCTGAAAACAAGCTCGTGTTCGATTTAAAATACGCTACTTCCGACAATTTTCTGAAAGCCGCCGTTTACGATTGTAGCACTTGTTTTTTACGCGAAGAAGCAGCAATAGCCTTAAAAAAAGCGGCTACCAGAGCTTGGAAGAAATACAAGCTTCGTTTAAAATTGTTCGATTGTTATCGGCCTTTAGCAGTTCAAGAACGCATGTTTGCTTTGGTGCCTAACCCAGAATACGTAGCCGATCCCAAAAAAGGTTCGATTCACAATCGCGGTGCTGCTGTTGATTTAACGCTTATCGATGAAAACGGAATTGAACTCGATATGGGAACCTCCTTTGATCATTTTGGTGTGGAAGCGGCACATACTTATCAAAACCTCACTGAAATCCAGAAATCGAATCGTAAGAAATTGCTCAGCATTATGAAATCCGCAGGTTTTAAGCCGCTTCCCAGTGAATGGTGGCACTACAATTACGGTAAATCTCGGAAGTTTAGTATCTCAAATGCAAACCTATGCGCAACTAAGGAAGATCTAAACAAGGTAGATGTAAACTAAAAAAGCTCTCGGGTGAAGTTTCATTTCCCGTAAGTTCCGATTTTAATTGCTTTTTCAATATGATGTCGGTGGTTTCTGTAGTGTATTTCACACGCATTAAAATCACAGGCGATTCACGTAACAATTCGATACTTCCCTTGGTGAATAGAAAATCGGCTGCTAAGATACGTGCCGATTCTGCCGTACCTGTTTGAACCAAATTACTACACATATCGGAACTGGCGTAGTGCAACGTTATAATTTTTCCGTTTTGTAATTGCAGGTATATTCTACTCGACGCATCGAAACAAACGGCCTTGCTGAAATCTTTTGTTTTTTCTATTAGCTCGTAATGCAAAATAGGTGTACCGTTTGATTGCAACAATTTAAAAGAAAGAAATGTTTGCTTACCATCGAAAATACGTTCGTGAACAAGATACGATTTTGTTTCGCGGTAGGTCCCAAGACTGTCGGTTACATTAATATCCCACTTACAATCGGCTTGACCGAAAACTGTAGACAAACAAAAAAAGCCAATAATTGTTACTAATACTTTCATACTTTTTCACATAGAATAACCACTTTCCCATGAACTAAGGAAGTGGTGAAGAAGGTGTAAATATCGCCTCCATCTTTTATTTTAAATTTTTTTCGAAGCACTTCTGGCGTTTCAAAAAAATTACGTGTGCTGATGTTCATCTTCTTAGACTGCCAGTGCGGATAATACTTTTTTTGGTACGGAAAAACCTCTTTTATTTTAAAACGTCGCCCCGGGAAATCGCGTAATTCCTCAGAAACAAACAAATGAGAAAATTCCGCCAGTTTCGCAACTTCGTATTTCTTACTCAAGTAATTTACTGCTCCCGACTTCATTAGCGCCGCATTGGGTTCGTATAGATAGCCGTTTAAACTTTCGGCTAAGCGTACAAAATCAGTATTGGTTTCAACTTTTTCCAAGCAGATTCCGTCTGCTGATAAATTAACAGCAAAAATCTGCGGTGAGTCTGGCGCAACTGATTTTAAAATCCACAACAATTCTTTGACTTCATTCTTAACTGCTACGATATAAATTTCCGCTACGTTTTTAAAATCGCGTAAACCAGCAGCAATATCCAGCATGGGCGAAGTTTTCACTAAAACATTTCTGGCACGACTAAAGATATCATCTTGGAAAAGCGTCACATCCGGTTCGCAATCCGATAAATTAAAGACCTTTTGGTTTGCTGTATCCCGACGCGCCGGATCAATGTAAATCCAATCGTATTGCTTATCGTTATTGAACAAATGTGCCAATCCATTAACGTGTTGGCAACTAATATTGTTTGCTCCTAAAACCTTGAAATTATGTGCCGCAAAAATCGATAATGCTTCGCTAAGTTCGCAATGCGTTACTTGCTTGACATGCTTTGAAAAATATAAACTATCGATTCCTAAACCACCTGTAATATCTAGTAGCGACTCGCCCGAAACCAACCCGGCTTTAAAACTTGCTGTTGCTTCCGAAGAAGTTTGTTCGACAGAAACCGCCGATGGGAACACCACAAGCGGATTGTTTACGTAGGTGGGCAACTTCTTTGCTGCTTTTTGTCGCGATGCAATTTGCTGAAATACAAAATGCTTATTTTCTTCATCAAAGGGAAATTTCGACAAACTCAATTTGCCTAAATCGGAAAAACGATTCTCGAAAATATACGTCCGTATTTCTTGGGTCAACTGCTCAGTCATCACATATTTTGTGTGAGAATTTGAACAAATTTATTGTTTGGAAAAAACTCCTTAGCGATAATTTTTAACATGGTGTAGAGCGGAACCGCTGCAATCATGAGTAAAACGCCTCCTAAAAATCCGGCAATCAAAATAACTAGGAATATCTCCAACGGATGTGAATTCGTGCTTTTTGAGAAAATTAGCGGTTGCGACACGTTGTTATCAATAAGCTGAACAATCCAAAATCCGATAAGAATATAAATTGTTGTTGGAAGAATTTCGCTTTGAAAATCTTGTCCCAAATGACTCATCATGGTTAACAAGGCTGCTAAAACTGAAGCAATTAATGGTCCAATGTACGGAATAATATTCAGTATTGCACAAATAAAAGCGATTACCAATGCGTTCGGAACTCCAAAAATTACCAACACAATAAAGTACAAAACGAACACAATTCCCAACTGCAGCAATAAAGCAACAAAATAACTACTGAGCATTTCGTTGATGGATTCAATTGAATTTGCCGTGCGCTCACGCTGATCTTTTGGGATCAATCGCTGAATATTAAACGCAATTTGCTGTTTATCTTTTAAAAAAAAGAAGGTGATAAAAAGCGTACTACCGATAGCCATGCCGATATTACCGAGTGCACCTAATAAATTATTAAGAAGGTTTGGAATAAAATTGAAATCGATAACGTTAGCTGGATTAAATTTTGCTACCTCATCGGCGGCATTTATGTGATGCTCTTCCAAAAAGGTTACCAAATCGTTCTTTAAGGAAACTACATTTTTCTCGATGTCGGCAATGTTCAATACAGCTAAATGATTTCCTTGTTCGATAATTAGAGGCACCAAAAGCGCAATGAAACCAACAATAAAACTCACATAAATAAACAAAACAGCTACAACCGCAACGTTATTCGAGAATTTGAACTTATTCTTAAAAAACCGCAACAAAGGTCGGCCAATTAGCGTAAGAACCAGCGCAGTAATGAGATACATTAAAACCGAACTAATAGCCGACAAGAAATAATATGCAGCTACGATTCCCGCAAGTATGAAAATCGTTCTGAGTAATCCGTTGCTGAGTTCTTTGGCTGTCATATTAATAGTTGAAAACGTAGTGAATAATATTAGCCCCCATTTTTAGCGCTTTTTCGCGAACTTCTTTCGGATCGTTATGCACTTCTTGATTTTCCCAACCGTCGCCCAAATCGGTTTCTGTAGTGAATAAAAATGCAAGTCGATTATTGATAAATAAGCCGAACGCTTTTGGTGCTTTTCCGTCGTGTTCGTGGATTTTTGGCAAGCCAGCAGGAAAAGCGAAAGGTCTTTGAAAAATAGGATGCGAAGCCGGAAGTTCGACCAAAGGTGTTTGCGGAAAAGCTTTTTTAATTTGTTGTGGCAAATATTGACTCATACCGTAGTTATCATCAAAATGAACGAAACCGCCTCCTTCTAGGTACTTTCTCAAGTTCTCAATTTCGGCATCAGAAAAAACCACATTACCATGACCTGTTGCGTGAATAAACGGATACGAAAACAAATCCGGACTAGAAAGCTCGACCGTTTGAGGTTTGGTGGCAATTTTGGTTCCTATATTAAGATTACAAAACCTAATTAAGTTAGGAAGCGAGGTTGGGTTAGCATACCAATCGCCGCCACCTCCGTACTTCAAAAGCGCAATTTCTTGTCCGCGTGCGCAAAAAGCAGCACCCAATAAAATAGTCAAGAAAAGAAATTTCTTCATGGTAATTGCTTCAAATTAAACGTCATAACGGCTACTAATCCTGCTGTTTCGGTACGCAATCTGTTTGTTCCTAAACTGGCTACCTGAAAACCGTGATCGAGTGCAAAGGCAACTTCTTCTGGGGTAAAATCGCCCTCCGGACCAATGAATACCGCAGCACTTTTTCCGTTTTCAAGACTCGTAAACAAATCAACTTTGGAAGCTTCGCCGCAATAACAAATATACTTTTGTTCTGCGGAACAGTTTGCAATTGCCTGCTGAATTTTTTGAATTTCTTCAACTTTTGGCAAATGAGCTTGCCCGCTTTGCTTCATGGCCGAAATCACAGTTTTTTCTAAACGTTCCGTTTTCAATTCTTTACGTTCAGATCGGGCACACAAAATGGGTTGATATTTTTCAAAACCTAATTCAGTGGCTTTTTCCAACATCCACTCCAAGCGATCAGTCATTTTGGTTGGAGCTAGATACAATTCAAAACTACTTTTTCGCTGTGGAAGTTGTTCTTTAGCAGTGATTTGCAAACTGGCTTTGTTTTCATCAGCAACGGCAATTACAGCGGTTGCTAACAATCCGTTTCCGTTAGTTACCTGAACAAAATCTCCGGTTTTTTTTCGCAAGACTTTAATCAAATGCTTACTTTCCTCCCGACTCAGACGGTAGTTTTCAGTGCTTTCGTTAAGTGCGGCGTCGTAAAATAACTGCATTACATTTGAATTCGGGCTTTCGCCACAACGTTTTGGTTTACTTGCATATCCGATAAATACTGGTAATATCCTACAATTCCAATCATGGCAGCATTATCGGTTGTGTATTCAAATTTAGGAATATAGGTCTTCCATCCTCTTTCAGATTCTGTGGCTTTCAAGGCTTTTCGAATGCCGGAATTTGCCGACACGCCTCCGCCAATAGCCACTTGCGTAATTCCTGTTTCTGCGACAGCTAAAGTAATTTTATCCATCAAAATATCGATAATGGTTTGTTGTACGCTTGCGCAGATGTCGGCTAAGTGCTCTTCAATAAAGTTCGGATTTTCTACTTGTTTTTTTCTGATGAAGTATAAAATTTGTGTCTTTAATCCTGAAAAAGAAAAATCTAATCCGCTAATTTTTGGCTTAGTGAACGCAAACGCCTTTGAATTTCCTTCTGCGGCGTATTTATCGATCAACGGACCACCCGGATAAGGCAATCCCAAAATTTTCGCAGTTTTATCGAAGGCCTCCCCTACTGCATCGTCGGTCGTTTCTCCGATCACAGTCATAGAAAAATGACTGTCAACGCGAACTATCTGCGTATGTCCGCCACTAATTGTTACTGCTAAAAACGGGAAGGTTGGCTTGTCGAAACCTGCCTCGTCGATAAAATGTGCCAAAATATGACCGTGCATGTGATGTACCGCAAACAAAGGAATTTGCAGCGCAGCCGAAAGCGATTTTGCAAAAGAACTTCCAACCAACAACGAGCCCAACAAACCTGGACCTTGCGTAAAAGCAACCGCATTTAGCTGATTTTTAGTGATTCCCGCATTTCGCAAAGCCAGTTCAACCACGGGAACTATATTTTGCTGATGGGCACGCGAAGCCAGTTCAGGAACAACACCTCCGTATTGCTCGTGAATTTTTTGTCCGGCTACAACATTTGATAAAACCTTGTCGTTTTGTAGTACAGCAGCCGAAGTGTCGTCACACGAACTTTCAATAGCTAAGGTAAAAACAGTTGATTCTGCCATTTAGGGCATGGATTTTGACTTATATTTGACTATCCGAAAAAAATCAGTTCTTTTCGGATTTGAATGCGCGCAAATTTACAGTAAATTCTATTGCTTTTTGCCGCGATAAGCAGACAGATTTTTGGAAGAAAAAAAGAAAATATCTCAATTTAAACGAGCCAAGCGAATTGTTGCACGGGTATTAGTAGCTCTGTTTTTACTGTTGCTAACGCTCGGAATTGTGCTGTCTTTACCCGTAGTTCAAACAAAAATTGGTGCGTTGGTAACCGAACGCCTCAACAAAGATTTTAGTACCGATATTTCGGTTGAACAAGTTGCTATAACCGTCTTTGGAAGTGTCAAGTTAAAAACGGTGCTCATTCGAGATCATCATAAAGACACCTTGATTTTCGCCAACCGCATACAAACCGATATCCTCAGCGCACGCGAACTCTACGACGGAAATCTCATTTTTGGCGATATTCGAATCAACGCACTAAAATTCTTCATCAAAACCTACAAAGGCGAGAAAAAATCGAATTTAGACGTATTCGTGGATCGCTTTGAAACCGGCAAACCTTCGAAATCTAAATTTCTGCTTCAAGCGAAAAATGCGTACATACAGCGTGGCCGATTTCGAATAGTCGATGCAAACCGCAATGTAACGGATGTCGATTTCACTAAACTAGAAGCATCGATCAGTAACTTTCAGATTTACGGTCCGGATGTGCAAACAAAAATCAATCAGCTTTCATTTAAAGACAGCCGAGGCATTACTGTTGAAGATCTTCGTGGCTATCTCAAATACGGAAAAACTCAAATTAAATTGAGCGATTTCAAACTCTTAACAAGCCATTCTGAACTGGCTGGAAATGCCTCGCTTGATTTTAAACCCGGCGAATTTGCCGACTTTGAAAATAAGGTTGTCTTGAGCCTTCCAAAACTTCGCGGTTCGGTATCGGGCAAAGATATCAAGTGTTTTTATTCGGATTTAGCTGCAGATAATCAATTTGAATTGCGAACCGATTTTAAAGGAACATTAAACAAATTCACACTTAAAAACACCTTTTTACGAGATTCGCGAAAAACGCTTTTAAGTGGAAATTTAGAGCTGATTAATAGTTTTGGTGATGAAAATCAGAAGTTTTTTATGACGGCTGATCTCAAAAACTTTACTTCGGATTACGCCAGCTTGTGCGCTTTGATTCCGAATGTGATTGGAAAAAGCCTGCCCAAAGAAGTAGCGCGATTAGGATTGATTCAACTGAAAGGAAAAATTGGGTTGAGTCGAAAAAATTTGGATACGAATTTTGGAATGAATGCCACTGCCGGAAAACTCGCTGGAAAGCTCAAAATTAATGGCATAGACGATTTCCAAAACGCAACTTACAAAGGAACCTTACTGTTCGAACAGTTTAAACTCGGAAAGTTTATCGGGCAATCCGATATTGGATTATTGTCAATGACCGCAGAGGTCGACGGTTCGGGCTTTAACTCAAAAAACGTTAATACCAGCATCAAAGGAAAAATAAGCAACTTCGGATACAACCGTTATAATTATCGGAATATCGTTGTCGACGGCGAGCTGAAAAGTCCGTTGTACCGAGGTAGTATTATCGCTAACGATCCGAACTTATACATGGACTTTGACGGGGCAATCGATTTGAGTAAACGCACACCCAAATACGATTTCCATGCACTAATCGACTTCGCTAATTTGCGAAAACTGCGATTTACAACCGATTCGATTGCTGTTTTTAAAGGAGATATCAAAGGTAGTTTCTCCGGAACAACACTCGATAATGCTGTTGGAGAAATCGTGGTAAACCAAACCTCGTATCAAAACCAAAACGACACATACTTGTTCGATGCATTTACGCTCAGTTCAGCCGTTGATGAGCAAGGCGTGAAAACTATCGAAATGAATTCTCCCGAGATCATTGCAGGAAAGGTGAGCGGGAAATTCCGTTTTCAAGACGTGGTTCCGATGGTTCAAAACGCTGTAGGAAGTTTGTACACCAATTACAAACCGTTTAAAGTGAAGCCCGGACAGTATTTGAAATTCAATCTGAGCATTTACAATAAAATCGTCGAGATTTTCTATCCCGAAATAAAACTCGCAACCAATACCTTTCTCCGCGGAAGCATTAACAGCGATAACAACGATTTCAAATTCAATTTCACTTCGCCAAATGTGGTTATTAACAACAATGAACTCGAGCAAATTCGTGTCATTGTCGACAACAAAAACCCACTTTACAACGCCTTTATTGAACTCGATTCGATAAAAACGAAATATTATAAAATTTCGGATTTTAATCTAATTAACGTTACCTCAAAAGATACGATGCGCGTGCGAACCGAATTTAAAGGCGGTAAACAAGCGCAAGATTATTACAACCTAAACTTCTTCCATACCATCGATAAAGACAACAATAACGTGGTGGGAATCAAAAAATCGGAGTTGCATTTTAAAGACTATTTGTGGTTTTTAAACGAAAGCGACAACGAAGAAAACAAAGTTATTTTCGACAAGAAATTGAGTTCGTTCGACATCCGAAAACTGTCAATGACGCATGAAAATCAGCGTATGGATTTAGTCGGAATTGTAAATGATTCGACCTATAAGGATTTGAATTTGTCGTTTGAAGAAGTGAACTTGGGTAAGATTATTCCAACTGTAGACAGCTTGAACATTAACGGACGTTTAAATGGCGCCGTGAATATCAAACAAAACAAACAAATTTTTGAACCGACGGCTTCTATTAGCATCGCCGATTTAGAAGTCAATAAAGAAAAACTCGGCCAGTTAAACGTGGATATCGAAGGCGATAATACCTTCAAAAAGTTTAATATCGATGCCTCTTTAGAAAACGAAAATGTTGAAGCTTTTAATGCCGAAGGTTATCTCGCTTTTGAAAACGACCAAACTTTGATGGATGTTGATTTGCGTTTGAATTCTTTCAACCTCGCAGCTTTTAGTCCGTTGGGAGGCGACGTGATCTCTAACATTCGCGGCAAGCTTTCGGGCACTGCAAACGTGCGTGGTGTGGTTAATAAACCCGAAGTGAACGGCCGTTTGTTTTTGGAAAATGCCGGATTCAAAATTCCGTACCTCAACACCGACTACAACTTCCGAGAAAATAGCTTTATCGATCTTGCCGACGGTCGTTTTCTCTTCCAAAACAACACCTTAATAGATACGAAGTACAAAACAGAAGGTCGTTTAAACGGAGAAATCCGCCATAAATATTTTACCGACTGGCGTATGGACTTACGAATTAACGCCAATAAATTGCTCGTTCTTGATACCAAAGACAGCGACGACGCGGCATACTACGGAACCGCATTCATAAATGGTTCGGCAAGTATTGTTGGGGCAACCGACGCCTTGCAAATCGACGTGAATGCGAAATCGGAACCCGGAACGCAGATTAAAATTCCGATCAACAACGCCGAAGGAACAGGAAGCAACAACTTTATGCACTTTCTTACCGAAAAAGAAAAGTACAACTTACAAAAGGGAATCACCGGCGAAGTGAGTCGTTACAAAGGCTTAGAATTAAACTTCGACTTAAACATTACGCCCGACGCCGAAATTGAAGTGATTCTAGATCGAGATACTGGCCACGGCATGCGTGCCAAAGGAAACGGAATTTTACTTCTGGAAATCAATACTATTGGTAAATTCCGAATGACGGGCGACTACCAAGTAACTGAAGGTTCGTACAATTTTAAATACCGCGGTATTATCGACAAGCGATTTGAACTGAAGAAATTTAGTTCGATATCTTGGGAAGGCGATCCGATGCGTGCCCGTTTAAATTTGGAAGCGGTTTACACGGCACAGGCCAATCCAGCAGTTTTGTTGGACAATCCGTCGGTAAATCGACGTGTTCCTGTGAACGTTGGTATCATTATTACGGGTAATTTAAGTAGTCCGGAACCCGATTTTTCGATTACCTTCCCTACCGTATCTTCGGTTTTGCGTTCGGAAATCGAAACCCGACTAAGCGACCGCGATACCAGACAAACGCAGGCACTTACCTTGCTTTCAACCGGCGGATTCTTATCTCCAGACGGCGTAACGCAAAGTGCGCTCACCCAAAACCTATTCGAAACGGCAACGGGTATTTTCGACAACTTATTCCAAAATTCAGATGATAAAGTAAAGGTAGGTCTGGATATCGTTTCAGACGAACGAACACCGGGGCAGCAAACCGATGGCAGTATCGGATTTAATATCTCGACGCAAATCAACGATCGGATTACCGTGAACGGAAAAGTTGGTGTGCCTATTGGCGGAATTAACGAATCGGCTTTGGTTGGTAATGTGGAAGTACAATACCGCGTGAACGAAGACGGAACCATGAATTTGCGCTTCTTTAACCGCGAAAACGATATTAATTATTTGGGAGAAGGTATTGGATACACCCAAGGAATTGGTGTGACTTACGAAGTGAATTTCGACACCTTCAAAGAATTCATCAATAAAATATTCAAAAAGAAACTGTTAGACCGCGAGCGCACAACAGATTATCTGCACGATTCGGACATTGAAACTCCCGATTACCTCAATTTTAACGACGGAACCGACGACAAATCGAATTCCGACAGCAAAAAAGAACGCCCAAAAGGCGAAGCCATCCCTTCAAAAGAAGATTAAAAGCGGCAACCAAAAAAAACTTATTAACGAAAACGTTTGAATTGCAAAAGCTTTGCTAAATTACTGAATTTGGCGTGTTTGTAGCGCTCGAACTTTGCTAATTTAGCATTTTTAAAGACCTAAAAATGTCAAATCAAATAAAAAAGATTGGTGTTTTAACTTCGGGAGGCGACAGTCCGGGCATGAATGCCGCTATTCGTTCAGTAGTCAGAACCTGCGCTTACCACAACATTGAATGTATCGGAATTTATCGCGGTTACCAAGGAATGATTGAAGGCGACTTCAAAGAAATGGGACCTCGCTCTGTGAACAACATCGTTAATAAAGGAGGAACCATTCTTAAATCGGCGCGTTCTAAAGAATTCATGACGCCAGAAGGTCGTAAAAAAGCACACGAAAATCTAGTAAAAGCAGGTGTCGATGCACTGGTTGTTATCGGTGGCGACGGCAGTTTCACCGGAGCCGAAGTTTTTAACGCCGAATTTGGCTTCCCAGTAATGGGGATTCCAGGAACCATCGACAACGATATTTACGGAACCAGCCACACTCTAGGCTACGATACTGCACTAAATACCGTAGTTGAAGCCATCGATAAAATTCGCGATACCGCATCTTCGCATAACCGACTTTTCTTTGTGGAAGTTATGGGTCGAGATGCCGGACATATTGCACTTAACGCCGGAATTGGCGCCGGAGCCGAAGAAATTCTGATTCCAGAAGAAGATCTCGGGCTCGATCGTTTGCTCGATTCGCTAAAGAAAAGTAAAGCCTCGGGGAAATCATCGAGTATTGTCGTGATTGCTGAAGGCGATAAAATCGGAAAAAATGTTTTCGAACTTAAAGATTATGTAGAAGAGAATTTACCCGAATACGACGTGCGCGTTTCGGTGCTCGGACACATGCAACGCGGTGGCGCTCCTTCGTGCTACGACCGTGTTTTGGCTAGTCGCTTAGGTGTGAAAGCCGTTGAATCGCTACTCGAAGGAAAATCCAACTTCATGGTCGGAATCCTAAACGATACAGTAGCACTCACGCCACTAGAACAAGCCATAAAAGGACATACGGAAATCGACCGCGAACTCCTCCGCGTAAGCGATATTATGTCGACTTAAAACAAACCATCATTTAAATTAATAACAGACTATGTCAAAAGTGAAATTGGGAATTAACGGATTTGGCCGTATCGGTCGAATTGTTTTTAGAGAAGCTTATAAAAGAGATAATGTAGAAGTAGTTGCCATCAACGATTTACTAGATGTAGATCACTTGGCGTACTTATTGAAATACGATTCAGTTCACGGACGTTTCGAAGGAAATGTAGAAGTGAAAGAAGGAAAATTATACGTAGACGGTCGCCACATTCGCGTAACAGCTGAGAAAGATCCTTCAACCTTGAAGTGGGACGAAGTGGGCGCTGAAATCGTTGCCGAATCTACCGGAATTTTTACCACTTTAGAAACCGCTCAAGCACACATTCGCGGCGGCGCTAAAAAAGTAGTAATCTCTGCTCCTTCTGCCGATGCACCGATGTTCGTAATGGGCGTAAATCATACCAAAGCAACGGCTGCCGATACCATTGTTTCGAACGCGTCGTGTACCACAAACTGTTTGGCTCCTTTGGCAAAAGTTTTGAACGATCATTTCGGAATCGTGGAAGGTTTAATGACCACCGTGCACGCAACAACTGCAACGCAACTTACTGTAGACGGACCTTCAAGAAAAGATTTCCGCGGCGGACGTGCAGCTTTGCTCAACATCATTCCGGCTTCAACCGGTGCCGCAAAAGCCGTTGGTAAAGTAATTCCAGAATTGAACGGAAAATTAACCGGTATGTCGATGCGTGTTCCAAACGCCGACGTTTCTGTAGTCGATTTGACGGTGAAATTAGCGAAAGAAACCAGCTACGACGATATCATGGCGGTTTTGAAAACAGAATCTGAAACAAACTACAAGGGAATTTTAGGTTATACCGAAGACGACGTGGTTTCGCAAGATTTTATCGGAGATTCAAGAACATCAATCGTCGATGCGAAAGCGGGAATCGGCCTAAACAGCACCTTCTTTAAAATTGTATCTTGGTACGACAATGAGTACGGCTATTCAAGCAAATTAATCGACTTAGCAGTACACATTTCAAAGTTATAAATCACGAATTTGAAAACCGGCGCTTGTTTCTGCGTCGGTTTTTTTATTTTTAGAAGCTATTTCCTGCTTTTCGCTGCAATTTGTGCTGTGGCATAAACGCCACCACAGCACAAGATTTCCGCTTCAATCAGGGCTAGGGCACCAAAATCAAAAGCTAACAAAACCATATGAAATTACTTGTAGATAGCGGTTCAACTAAAGCGGATTGGATTGCCATTGACGACAACGGCAAGGTTGTCTTTACCACACAATCGCTCGGACTCAATCCGGAAGTACTTACCAAAGAGGAAGTCGTTGAACGCTTAAACGACCGTTTCGACATCTCACATAACAAAAACAACGTCACGCATTTGTATTTCTACGGCGCCGGCTGCGGTACCGATCGCATGAAAAACTATCTCGCCGACGTTTTTACCAAATATTTTCCAAAAGCTTACATCAGCGTTCAAGAAGATACGTACGCAGCCGTTTACGCCACCACACCCAAGGGCGAAAAAGCAGTTGTTTGCATCCTCGGAACCGGCAGCAATTGCAGCTATTTCGATGGAAACGTCTTGCACCAAAAAGTACAATCGTTAGGCTACATTGCCATGGACGATTGCAGCGGAAACCGTTTCGGAAGGTATTTGCTTCGCGGCTATTTCTTCAATAAAATGCCGTCGCTGCTCGCAAAAGAGTTCGAAAAGGAGTACAATGTGGATCCCGATTTCATCAAACACAATTTGTACAAAGAACCAAACCCGAACGCGTATTTAGCGACCTTCGCGAAGTTTTTAATCAAACATAAAAACAGCGATTTTTGCCAGGAATTGATTCATGCAGAAATGGAAAAATTCGTCGAGTTTTACATCTTGCAATACGAAGAAGCAAAACAATATCCGATACACTTCATTGGATCGATTGCTTTTTACCTCCGCGACGAGCTGGAAGCAACCTTAAACAAACACGGCCTAAAATTGGGTAACGTACTGCGTCGCCCCATCGACGGACTCATCCAATACCATTCGTTTAATAAATAACGAAACTGTTTTATACTCAAAATGCCAAATGGAAACGTTTGGCATTTTTTGTTGAAATTAGTTTTAGGCTTTACCGAATTGATTATCGTTTTGTACCGCTTCGTACAACAATTGTCGCACCAAATCACGATCAACCTCGGCAACCGATTTAAACACAATACGCACCACTTTCGAGCCGGGTTTAGCACCCATTTCCAGCAAGGCATTTCCATGCATAAATCCCAAAGCAACACCTTCCTTAATGTTTCCCCACGGCACCGACGCCGGCCAAATAAAAGCCAATCTTCGATTTCGATAAAAAAACGGTACGTTATACGCTAATCGCTCGTTAACTTCAGGAACGGTTTCAAAAATCAACTCTCGAAGTAGTTCCACGATTTCCCATTCGCCGGAAGGCAAACTTTTTAAAAAATCGGCTACAGACTTGAATTTTATTTTTTGCGGATTGGACACTTCGCTATTTCTAAATTAGAATTAGGTAATCAGTAAAAAATCTTGCAACATCCTCAACCTTTTACAACCGCTCGCACTGCTCTTTTAACAAATTTAACCAATGTTGCATTCCCTTCTCTAAATTACGATTGAATGATCGTTTAAACAATACTGCCAGAAATCCTTCCATACTTTCATCCACACGAACTTGGGTTATTCCATCTTGTTCCTCTAAAGTCCAGTTATGGATGGCAAACAAACCGAATGTCTTCCCTGTCCAACCAAAATATCGTTCTGGAACCACCGTGTGAATCGTCGATTCTATGGTTACTCCACCCGTTTTCCAAATAAATACTGCACCTTCGCGAAATTCGTTTTTCAAATTGGCTTTAACAATATCTGTTTGCCATGTCGGCCACATATTAATGTCGGTAAGTACTTTCCAAACCGTTTTAGCATCGGCTTGAATGCCAATTGTTTTACTACAAACTACTGCTGCTTTACTGTTTATGGTTCTCATAATTTTTTACTTTAGTTTCAACTTCTAAAAATCTGAAGCAGAAACGATTAAACTATTGCTTTTTGTTGTTCTTATTCAACAAAGCAAAGTTCAGCACAAAGCAAACGCAGTCTCTTGACAAATATCAAGAAGTTCACAAGATCGATTTTCTTCGCAACCTACTCAAGGTTTCCGGGCGCATACCCAACATCGATGCTAAATATTGTAACGGAACGTGGTTAAAAAGCTCTTTGTTCCACGCGTAAAGCATTTGATAACGCTCTTCGGCACTTAACGACAAATGCTGTACAATTTGATCTTTTAAAACCGAAAAACACTTGGATATAAACTGCTTTTCGAGTGTTGGCCAATTGGGAACTACTTTTTCCAGTTGCGAATATTCTCCGATTTCTATCACGTACAATTCACAATCTGTTAGTGCTTGAATGTTCCACCGAGCCGGCTGTCGAAATACAAAACTCGATAAATCAACCGCAAAATAGCCTGCTGTAGAAATCCATTTCGTTACTTCTACCTCTTCAACCAATACAAACTCGCGTAGAATTCCCGATTGTACGAATCCTAACCGTTCCGAATACCTTCCGCAGCGTAAAAAATAATCACCTTTCTTAAGAGTTATCGGCTTAAAAAAGGAGCTAATTTTCGAAACATCCTCCAGCGTTACGCTAAAATAAGTGGAAATATATTGTTCTAATTGAGTCACAAACAAACTTTAAATACACGTAAATATACTTGAAATTGCAGTGCGCTAACGCATTGAAAAATCCAAAACTATCAACAATATGATTAGATTTTAAACCAATGTCTTGCTCTTAAAACGCCTTGCCCCACAAATCCAAACCACTCATTTCCTGTAAACCCCACGCAGCCGTAGTCCCTTTTCAATTATTCTTAAAACAAACGCAAAAAAAAGGGACTACCGCAACCGGTAATCCCCAACCAAACATCTAACGACGTTGATCTAATCCAACAGCATATACGCCTACTCCATCCTTAAATCAACGCATCACTTTTTGTGCATCTTATTCCAGTTGGCATCGGCGCGTTTAATGCGTTCGTCGCGCTCCTTTTGCCACTCCTTTCGCACTTCTAAATTGTAGTTCAAATACAACTTGCCATCAACAATCGTAAACGCTTCCGGCTCGATAGGTGCTTTGTAGCCATTCGACATCCCATAAGCACAATAACCACCGTATTGCGGAATGTACTTACGCGGATTCTCCTCAAACAGCCTTTTGTTATCAATCGTTGCAAAATAATATGTAGCGTCCTCAAATTTGGCTTGCAACTGCTTGCTTCCTCTTACCGCCTTATTCATAGTAAAATACGCCACCGGATCGTGACCTTCAATGGCAACACCATTCTTCTGATTGGTTTGTGCCTGCAAAAACGATGCATATAGCAGCATCAATTTAAAAATTAGCTTTCTCATAATTGCCTTTAAAAATTATTAAAATAAAATTTGGTAACTAACGCCCAATACAAAACTCCGCGTTAATCCGTCGGGGCGAATATCTCGAACAACAACCGGAGTCGCCACCGAAACTTCTAGCTGCTGCTTTTTGGTTAATCGATACGAAGCAAGGCCGTTGATATTCACAGTCAAACCGTCGGAACCGGCAATCGACACCCGTTTACTGAAAATATTCTCATACGTATCTTCTCCTAAGTGATATATAAACAACACATTAGGCTTAAAAGTTAGTTTTCGCGACGGCAATTGCCAGGTGTACGTAGCTCTAAAAAGTGCATCGGGTTTGCGCTCAAACAAATTAGTCGACGGAAAATCGGTTGTACCGCTGTATTCGCTGAAATACGAATTCCGATTCAAATTCACAACCGGTATTTGCACAGCCAGTTGCCAATCGAAATTACCTGTTTTTAAAGCTGTTCCGGCTAAAACATCTATGGTTCCTAAACTCGACTGATAATCTAAAGGCAACGAATAGCCGTTAATTTTCAAGTTTGAAGCCGTAAACGGAAATTTAAATCCAAGCATCGCACTCCATTGCTTTTGCTGCTTTGGCTTAAAACGATAATTGCCAATCAAAAAAGCATCACCAAATTGCGAACGTGTTCCAAAACTTCCGGTCGCTGTAGAATACGTAACGCGTGCCGTAAACGAAAACTTCGATGAAAAATGTTTGGTGTACGCCACGTACGGCGAAACGTATTTCACATCGGCTTCTCCTAAACTGTACACCACCGCAGTTTCTATCACCTGGCGCACCGAGTCGGTTTCTCGGTCAAATCCTTTATCTATCGAGCAAATTCCCGCATCGCTACAACCTTGCGCAAACAGCGTTTTACTCCCAAAAAACAGAAAGGCAACAAGCACTAACTTTCTCATATTCTTAGTTTTGTGTTAATGCCGCTACAGCAAATAAATGGTTGTATTGTTGGCAGTGAATAAGTACATGACTATAATCGGCAACCTCCACCGAATCGGGTATTTCGTAAACCGTTTGCGAACTCAGATTGCCTAAATTCACAAAGTTGTTCGGCACATCCGATTTCGATAAATACACCTTCAAATCTGGGCCGTTAGAAATCGAAAATCCCGTTAATTGCACTTTGTAACTGCCTTCCGAAAAATAAATTTGTGCAGCTCCCGCAACGCTTATTCCGGCGGTTGGAACAAAATTTCCCGAATACTGCAAACTGGCGTCGGGCGCTATGTTTTCAGCAACGCGCCCCGAAGTCAGCACGCCTTCTTCCGAACAGCCAAAAAGTAAAAAACTACAAACAATCAGCACTAATGTTCTCATGATACTAAGTTTATTAAGGTCAAAACTACGGCAGCGCCCCAAGCTAAAATGTCGGCTAGCTTACATTTACCATCGATTTGTTTTTTTGGCCAGCAATTCCCGCTGTTCGTTGCAAGTCCTCAATGCAAAAACGGCTGCCGTACGCCCGGCATCGGCTTCCTGCCGGTCGCCGCTGCCGAGCCACGCCAGCAACGTTTTCGCATTTCCGGGCTTTCCACTGCCATCGGGGCTGGAAAATCGTTACCAAAAAAATGTTAAAGATGTTTTTAATTCTCTTTAACAAATGATAGATATTAATCTCAAACAACAAAACCATCTTAACTACGCTAGCTAACAACATTTATTAAAATATGTAAGCTAATTGTTTATAATACATATAAAATGTTGATAGAAATGATGTTTTTAATTAAAAATTAAAAATATTTTTGTTTCATTATAAATAACAACTTATATGACAACAGAAGAATTTTTAAAAGAAATTGAAAAGATGTTTTTAATGAACATTTCTAGTTTTAAAACAGGCAATCTTACTATTCCCGATAAGATTAAGAACTTGGAAATGGCTAAATCTGAAGTAAAGAGAATTAACGACGAAGTGCTGCCTCGAATTAATAATTATATCGATGAAAACAAAAAAGATGAGATCGAAATAGAGAAAATAAAATCAAAAATTAAAGAATGCAGAGAAAAATTAGATCCGGTTATGTTTTAAGGTAATTTTTTTTATAATCGGCGCCTTGCTGGTTTCGCTAACCATCGGGGGCTGGAAAATCGTTACCAAAAAAAATGAGTTGTTTTTAAAGTGCGTTTGCTGACATCCCCCCGTCGATCACTAAATTCTGTCCCGTAATAAACGATGCTTCCGACATCGCAAAAAACGCCACAGCAGCAGCAATTTCGGCAGGTTGTGCAACGCGGCGCAAGGGCGTACGTGCTAAAACGGCTTCCAATTTTTCCGAATCGGCTAACAAGCCGGCCGTTAGTGGCGTTTCGGTAAACCAAGGCGAAACGGTGTTTACCCGAATACCGGCACTCGCCCACTCTACCGCTAAATTTCGCGACAACTGCAACAAACCTCCTTTAGCCATTCCGTACGGCGATCCTGTTCGTACATCAAATTGCCCCGCAACCGAACCAATGTTTATAATTGCCGCTGCCACCGACTGTTGTAGCAACGAGTAAAAAAACTGACTTACCAAAAAAGGCGCTTTCAAATTAACGCTCAGCAATACATCTAACTCTTGTGCGGTATACGCGGTTGTCGCCTTTCGCAAATTCGTTCCTGCGTTGTTCACTAAAATGTCTACTCTTCCAAAAGTATCGCGGCTAAACTGTTGTAAACTCGTTAAGGTTTGTATGTCGGTTACTTCTGCTACAAATCCGTACACGTTTTTATAGTGCTTTCGCCAGTTTTGCTCCAACGACACTACTTCAGTTTCCGATCTGCCTGTGAATAAAACTGTGGCGCCCAATTTTAAAAATAACTCAACTACGGCAAAACCTATTCCTTTGGTGCCACCGGTGACCACTGCAACGCGATTGGCTAATCGAAATGTTTCCATATCTCTTAACTTTAAAAAAACGTGTGCAACCAAAACAGTTGCACACGTATTTACTTCTTATTTCAAAACTTCGTTTAGCGGCACTCCCACAATTTGAAAAGGCAACGATGGTGGTGTGTTTAACTGTCCGTCTTTATCGTCAATGATGTGGTTAAGCTGACTGTTAACAGTATATAGTTTTCCGTTTCGAATAGCAGAAGCCGTAGGTCGATCGTACGCTTTTTGGAAAGCATCGTGTATTTTCAAAGTTGCTTCACTGTAATCGGCATTAAATGCAGCCGAAAATATAGCACCCGCTTGCGAGTAAACGTTCACCATGAGTAATTTTCCTTTGTGAAAAAACATACCGTCGGAACCCGAAAAACCTAATTTTGCTGTATTGTCGCTCAGTTTAATAGGAGTTATTTTTTTCGATTTCAAATCAATACGTACTAAAGTACCTCCGCCTTTTATTGTTCGGTTCATTACCGAAGCAATCAAATACTTCGAGTCTGGAGTAATGGTAAGTCCGTTTAATCCAAAAGGTTGGTCTGGCGCCGGATTTTTTAACAACGGATCGCTCACAAACACTTCGGGCTTACTGTCTGCAAAGGAAGTCTTCCAAATATTGGGTCCAAAGGTATCCGACACGTAAGCATTTCCCGCAGGATCTAAGGTCACTTCGTTAAAGAAAGCACCATCAATAAAGTTCTCGGGAATCGTTTTCAGCAATTTTCCACTTTTTAAATCGAAGACTTTAAAATTGCTACCGGGGTTTCCGCTGGCGGTCTTGAAGTTAAAATTCGCTACCCAAAGACGGTTGTTTTTCTCGTCAACGGCCATACCCACGGCTATAACTAGACCGTTTTGTCCGGGCGCGCTGAAATAAGAAATCTGATCTTTATTGTCGATTCGCTGTATCGAACCGTCGCCAAATCCGCCTACGAGTAAGTCGCCATTGGGTAAGGTATGTATTCCTTCTGGAAATAATTTATCTCCTTTTAAAGAAATTGTGCTCACGGCTTTGTTTTGTTGCGCCACTGCTGTAATCGAAGCTACTGCAAATAAAATTGTTGCTATAAAATTTTGAGTTTTCATGATCTCTTGGATTTTTAGATTTTTAGATTTTTTTAGATTCGTGACTGACGATTATAGCTGATCTGCCAAAGGCCAGTCGATTTCAATTCCTGTCAAATTGTGCAAGTAGTTGCTAATGATTTTATCGCCTACTACGATGACGACATCAATTAAATTCGCAACGCTGTAACCCGCTTGAAAGAAAAGCTCTTTAGCGTCTTCGCTTACTTTACCTCGGTTGGTAACTACTTCAGCGGTAAAACGAGCTAGTGCATCTAGTTTTGGATCAAACGATGCTGTGCCGCCACGAACTTCCAAAATTTGTTCCTCACTTAATCCGGCATATTTTCCGGAAACGCTGTGAGCCGATTGGCAATAACGGCAACCGTTAATCTGACTCGTAACCAAGTTGATTACTTCACGTTGTTTGCCCGAAAGGGTACTTTTGCGATTTTGTAATGCGAGATAATCCGATAATGCAATATCGTTGTGTGCATAAAAAGCATACAAATTAGGTACAAAGCCAATCATTTTGTGCAGATTATCAAAAATGCCTTGATTAGTTACCGATACTTCGTCGCGTTGTGGAACTGAAAACGTTCTTTTTGTTGTTGTGTTCATAATACTTTGTTTTAAGAATTTTATGTCGATATTGACAAGACAAAGTTGCGCCAAGAAGGCAGCTGAACACAATCAACTAGTTGAGGAAATGCAGTGAAACTAAATGAAGAAAAAAAAGTAAACTAGATTAACTTTTTAGACTGAACCCGCGTGTTTCTTAGCTTCGACAAGTATTGGGTAGTCATTCCCAAGAAAGATGCCAGCGCATATTGCGGCACTCGATTGGCAATATTTGGGTATTTTGTCTCAAATTCGGTGAAACGTTCTTCGGCGGTTTTGGTTAAATTACTAATCAATCGACGCTGTAAACCTGCAAACGAACGTTCGGCCATAATTCTAAAAAACGTCTCGTATTTGTGGTTCTTTGCTTTAAGCATTTGTTCCGACTCGTAATCGATTTGCAAAACAACACTATCTTCTAAAGCCACAACAAACATCGATGCGGGTTGCTGAAAAATGTAACTGTTGTAATCCGAGATCCACCAATCTTCCACAGCAAATTGTATGGTGTGCTCTTCGCCAAAGTCGCCAACTACATACGCTCTAAAAGCTCCTTGAACAACATAATTTCGGTATTTTGCGGTGAAGTCCGGCTGAATAATAAATTGCCGCTTTTTAATAGTCGTACGCTTAAAAAACGATGCGAAATCAAGTAATTCCGACTCGCTAAAGTCGATTTTCCCGCGCAAGTGCGCCAATAAAGCAGCGTGTGTTTCCATCAGAAATCGGTATCGAAGCCGAAAAATAAGGCAATATTTCTAAATTTTAAAATTTTCGAATCGCCCTGAGCGAGCCAGTAGTTTACTATTGAATTCTTTTCTCTAATTGAGCGTCCCCTGCCAAGATTTGTGCTTTATCCGAAAATCGTTTCGGCGGGTCTGCATGAAAGTACAAGCAAAAAAAATCCGATGTTTTTGGCATCGGATTTTTATACTAATTATTCTTCATCGTCTTCGTCGTCGGCAACATCAGACGGATCGGAATCAAAATCGTCTTCATCATCAAACTCCGGTCGATCGTTATTAATATCGTCGTCGGAATCATCATCGGCGTCTACATCGTCAGCATCATCGCCCAAATCAATGCCTTTGATCGGTTCTAATGGCACTACAACATCTTCTTCATCTTCAAAATTCACCATTCTGTCGGCCAATTTAGTCGAAATTTTCACCAAATAAATGGTGTCTTCAGTACGTACTTCCACCGCTTCGATGGTTTCGCCTTTGTGGTTTTTAAACCGGATAATCTAAGTACACGACAAAAATTGTATTAAATTAATTTCCAGCTT
>NZ_NOXX01000164.1 GCF_002251775.1 Flavobacterium aurantiibacter | reverse complement strand
ATGCTGCCTTCGACAAGCTCAGGCACCGTCGATACGTGGGTTAGGCTGGGCAAAACGATACGTAAAGTGGTGAACGTCGCGGAGTCTAGCTTCTCTCCCGATAACTATCGGGACTAGCTTCTTGCAAAAAATCCCTCAAGCCTTCACAATATTGTTTTTTAGTTAAATATTTTGGAATGCTCGAATATCAAAGCGCGTTTAACCGTTACTTTGCCGAAAATTTTTACAGTGGTTCGTTGGATTATTCTTCTCCTGATCTTTGGTTTAATTGAACTGTATGCCTTTCAAGCATTCAAAACAGTCAATAAAGACAAAGGTTTTATCATTTCGTATCTCGTAATTTCTGTTGCTATAGTCGGAATTATCTTCTACGGTTTTACGCAGTTCGATCGCTCGGTAGGGCAAAATCGGATGTCGCTTTTTACCCTTGGATTAATGCTGGTCATTTACGTTCCTAAAATGCTTATTGGTTTAGTGCTTTTTGGCGAAGATTTATTCCGGGTATTTTGTGCCATTTCGCGCTATTTCGTGGATTACGATTCAAACACACCTGCCTTGCCCGAACGCCGAAAGTTTATCAGCCAGATTGCCCTCGGCCTCGCCGCCATACCGTTTGCGAGTTTAATTTACGGCATTTTTGAAGGAAAGTACAACTATAAAGTAATTACTACAAAACTGTATTTCCCGGATTTGCCAACTGCCTTCGACGGTTTAAAAATCACCCAGATTTCCGACGTACACAGCGGTAGTTTCGATAATCCCGAGAAAATTGAATACGCAATCGATTTGATCAATCAGCAAGAAACCGATTTAATTCTCTTCACCGGAGATATCGTAAATACACACGCTACCGAAATGCATCCGTGGATTGACACTTTCAAAAAAATTAAACCGCACAAATTCGGAAAGTTTGCAGTATTAGGGAACCACGATTACGGTGAATACGTTTCTTGGCCGTCGCAGCAGGAAAAAGATAAGAATTTTTCAGATATCAAAAAATTGTACGGCGATATCGACTTTAAACTGTTGTTGAACGAACATACTTCGATAACAAAAGACGGTGAAGCTTTGCACATTGTTGGCGTTGAAAATTGGGGCAAAAACTTCAAACAAGCGGGCGATTTAGGTAAAGCCGTTTCCGGATTAGATCGCGACGCATTTAAGATTTTAATGTCGCACGATCCATCGCATTGGGAGTACGAAGTTAAGACGCATCCGTCGAATGTGCATTTAACTTTGTCTGGACACACGCACGGCTTGCAGTTTGGGATTGAAATTCCCGGATTTTTCAAATGGAGTCCGGTTCAATACGTATATAAACAATGGGCAGGTTTGTATGAACATGAGAATCGCAAAATCTACGTAAATCGCGGTTTTGGCTTTCACGCGTATCCGGGTCGGGTAGGCATCTGGCCAGAAATCAGTGTTTTTGAACTAAAAAAGGGCGAAAAACCGGCGTAATACCGAAAAAACATATATTTGTACTATCAAGTTTAATTTTTTGCAGTAATGTCAAAATTTGGAGAACTGATTAGCGCGCCGATTCCGGTCTTAATCGATTTTTATACCGAGTGGAACGAACAGTCTACTTCTATGCACCCTGTGATCAGAGATGTGGCGGCTGCATTGGGCGATAAAGCCAAAGTCATCAAAATCGATGTCGATAAAAACCAAGAATTAGCCGAAGCGCTTCGCATCAAAAACGTTCCTACGTTAATGATTTACAAAAGCGGGCAAATGGTTTGGAGACAATCGGGCGAACTCGATGCAAACAGCATTATTGCAATCGTTCAAGAACAAGTCTGAGTTAACGCTACAGCTTTAAAACCTTTTTGCTGAAGAAATTCTAAAGTTCTCGGCAACGCATACCGCAAGTTTTTTTCTGCTTTTAAACTGTCGTGAAAAATCACGATACTGCCATCTTCAATATTGTTTAGCACGTTTTCTAAACAGTTCTCTGGACTAATTTGCGTGTCGAAATCGGCCGAAAGTACGTCCCACATAATTATTCGCGTTCCGAGCTTTTCCAATTGTTTGCGTTGCGAACGCCGAATTTTACCGTAAGGAGGTCGAAATAAAGTGGTTTTTGTATCCAATTGCGCCTGGCAATCTTCAAATTCCTGAATATATTCACTTGAATCGGTTTTCCAGCCGTTGGCGTGTGTTTGCGTATGGTTGCCAATGCTGTGGCCCTGTGCTCGTATCTTGTCGTAAACGGTTCTGTGCCGATTCACATTTTCGCCGATGCAGAAGAAAGTGGCTTTCGCCTGAAATTGTTCGAGTTGTTCCAAAACCCAGTCGGTTACGCCCGGTATGGGTCCGTCGTCGAAAGTCAGGTATACCAATCGTTCGCCCGCCGGCATTTTCCAGACAAAGTGCGGAAAAAGCCAGCGTACAAACCGACTCGTTTTAACCCAGTACCACATTACTCATTGTCGCGCTGAAAACGACCAAATTTTCCGTTCCAGCTGTTAAATGTAGTCTTTGACTTTTCGTAATAGGCAGCTTCGTCGTATTTTTTTACGAGCTGCAAGACACTTCTGTATCGTTCGATGGCAGCTACCACTTCGTAGTATAAATCCATTTGTTCGGAAGCGGTAAGCGATTGGAAATACTGTAATTGATCTTGATACTTCGCCGCAAGCTGTTCGTATAATTTTCGTCCTTCAGCGCGCTTGCCCAGTTTATAATAGGCTTCCACGTAAGTGTCGAGCAACGAATAATAGCCAAAATACTCAAAAGGCATATTCTTCATAGCGATATCAACCACTTCGGCAGCTTGAGCATTTTTACCTTCTTCGATCAAAGCAAAAATCAAACGCGATAAATTAGTTCGGTACGTCAGCGAGTTTTTGCGCGTTTCCGGATCGTGGTAAATATCAGGACTTCCGCTATTGCCCCATTCCCAATTCTTGACAATCTTGTACATTTTGTCGGCATCAATTTTCCCCATATCCAACACGCTCGCGTCTTTTGCAACAGGTGTTTTCACAGGAACTAACTTAAACACAATACCGTCGAGCTGCAGATAATCTTTCATCCACAAATAATCATCGTCGCCAAAACTGCCGCCAGTAAAGTAAATCGGACGCTTCCACTGGTTGTTTGCCACAATGTCGAGCATCATGACCCGATTTTTATACAGTGCTTGTCCTTTGATGTCGAAATCGATGAAATCGACAATGCTGTCGCGATCTTTTTCCGAAACCACCTTATTGGCAATAACCGCGTTCTTATCGATATTGAAACGTACTTTATTAGTTGGATAGAAGTGTAATTTCTGACCGTTTTTAAGTTCAATAAGCGTGCGTTCGTCGTCGGTTGCTAAGAATTTGATAAAGTCTTGTAAAGCCCAACGCGCGTCGGTTCGGTCGGTGAAGACAGAATAATCCAATTTGTCACCCACGTATTGTTTGTGAGAAAAGCTAATTGGAAGCGGTTCCGATTCGTACGCTTTGGCTTTCATTTGATCGATGTACCAATCCATATGCAACAAACTGGTGTTTACAATACGAACATCGGTTCTAAATCCCTCCACTTCTTGTGCATACCACAGCGGGAATGTATCGTTATCGCCAATGGTAAATAAAATGGCGTTAGGTTCACAAGACGATAAATACGCCTTGGCCATCGCTACCGCGGTGTATTTGTTGCTGCGGTCGTGATCGTCCCAATTCTGACTCGCCATTAAAACCGGTGCACCCAAAAGCGTGGCAACAAAAACGGCAGGAACAGCAATTTTAGAAGATACCGCTTTGCGTGCGTAATCAATAAGTCCGTACACGCCGTAGCAAATCCATAATGCAAAAACGTAAAACGATCCTACAAGAGCGTAATCGCGCTCACGTGGTTCAAACGGACGCTCATTCAAGTAAATCTTCAATGCCAAACCCGTGAACAAAAACAAAATAAGCAATACGTAAAAGCTTTTCACGTCGCGATTCGCATGGTAAATCATGCCCAGAATCGCCAAAATAAACGGAATGAAATAATAAGTGTTTCGTCCTTTGTTGTTTTTAGCATCTTGCGTAAGCGAATCCTGATTGCCTAATCGATACGAATCAACTGCATTGATGCCGCTGATCCAGTTTCCATCCTGCGTGTCGTAATTGCCTTGAATGTCGTTTTGACGTCCAGTGAAGTTCCACATCAGATAACGCCAGTACATATATCCAAATTGGTATTCAAACATAAATCCAATATTGTCGCCAAACGAAGGGCGTTCCACGATAAGGTAATCGCTGTACGCTTTTAAGAATTCGGCATAGCCTTCCATATCCACCTGACCTTGAGAGTAGGCTTGTCTGAATTCAGAAATAATCTGAACCAATTCAGCTTCTTCTGAATATTCCGGATTAATTCGGAACTCAAGCGGATGCGTAAAAGTCATGTAATTCTTTGCGTGCTCGGTGCTCCACATACGTGGCAAGATCGACTTGTGCGCAGACGAACTGTTTTGCTCCGCGTTTTTATAATTGTTGGTAATGATGTACTTACCTGTCGTATAATCGCGTTCGTAATTTGGTGCTTTATCTTTGTAAGGCTCTTCTTCATCCAAGCCGGCATACATATCCGAAAATTGTGGTCCGTAGAAAAGCGGATTAATACCGTATTGTTCGCGGTTGTAATACGCCAAAAGTTCGCGCGCATCCGAAGGTTTATTTTCGTTAATCACCGTGTTTGCATTCGCACGAATCGGGAGCATCATCCAGGTCGAGAAACCAATTAATATAAAAAGTACACTTAAAATAAGTGTGTTCCACTTCGGTAAATCTTTTTGTTTGGTGTAGCGCAAACCGAAATAGAATAAACCAATTAAAACTACAGCTACGAAAATGGTACCCGAATTAAAAGGCAATCCGAGGCTGTTTACCATAAATACTTCAGTGTTTCCGAACAAAGCCATCGTCCACGGAAGTAATAACTTGAAGATAAACAACAAGACCGAAACCACCACAATATTGGCGATGATGAAGTTTTTCGTTGTTACTGCGGGATATTTTTTAAAGAAGTACAAAAATCCGATTGAAGGTATGGTAAGCAAGGCCATAAAGTGGATTCCGAACGACAATCCAATGACGAGCGCTATAAGCAACAGCCATTTATTTCCGCGCGCTTGGTCTAAATCTTGTTCCCAGCGCAAACCGAGCCAAAATAATAGTGCAATCAGCAGCGTAGCCATGGCATAAACCTCGGCTTCAACCGCATTATACCAAAAGCTGTCGGAAAATGTAAAAGCCATCACACCTACAAAAGAGGCTGCTAGTATGGCCCAACCATCAATGTTTGTAGCAGTTTTGTCGGTCAATGCAACAAGTTTTCGCAGCAAAATCGTTGCCGTCCAAAACATAAACAATACCGTAAAGGCACTCGAAAACACCGACATCATATTAATCATCAAAGCAACAGTCTGATTATCGGGAGCAAACATCGAGAAAAAAGCACCCATCATTTGGTATAGAGGCGCTCCGGGTGGGTGACCAACCTCTAACTTTGCCGAGGTTGCAATGTATTCGCCGCAATCCCAAAAGCTCATCGTTGGCTCAACAGTTAGCGAATAAACGAGCAAGGCGATGGCAAAAGATAGCCAGCCTCCAATTGTATTCCATTTTTTAAATTGCTGTTCGCTCATAAAAACACGTGATTTTTGCGCTACAAAGAAACGATTTCTTGCCGCATTACAACAACTTACACACATTTTCTAAGCCGTATTAAGTAAGTTTTAACGCAAAAATTTTATCCTTTTTGAAATAAATATTTTGAAACATTTGGAAGTATTGAGATTTGTTATAAATTTGCACTCGCATTACGCAAAACTGGCCTATGGTGTAATGGTAACACTACGGTTTTTGGTGCCGTCTTTCTAGGTTCGAGTCCTAGTGGGCCAACGAAAAGTCCTCTCAATTTTTGGGAGGATTTTTTTTTGGGTGTTTCGCCGCCCCGTCCTAAACCCAACCGCGCCGCCACGCTTTCCGCTGCAACTCCTCGCTGCTTCATATCTTCAGCAGCTGCGGGGTTTCCGCTGCAATCGTTAACACGGGCAATCGTTACCAAAGAAACGTTTCTTCAAAAAAAAAGACCAAACAAAACGTCTGGTCTTTCCTAAAAACAGTAATTAACTTTTTAAATCTTAAAGGTCACCACCGGACGAACCGCGTGGTTTACCAAATCCTCAGAGATACTTCCGTTAAAGAAATGCGCAAAACCCGTGCGTCCGTGCGTGCTCACACCAATAACATCAGCATCAATTTTATTCGCAAAATTCAAAATGCCTTTTTCCACGTTGGTGTCGTTGTAAATATGCAACTGATGTCTTGGCAATGAAAATTCTTTGATGAAATTTTTCATGATATCTTCAGCCACATGCGTGGGTTTGAAACTGTTCGGTGTATTAATCATTACCAAATGCAATTCAGCATCAAAAATACCAGCAAGTTCAATCAGCTTTTGGAAAGGCTTGCGAATTTCAGACGAAAAATCCGATGCAAAAACAAATTTATCTGCCGTAAAGGTGTCAACACGATTCTTAATCACCAAAACAGGCACGTCTGACGTACGAACAATTTTTTCAGTATTCGAGCCAATGAGTAGTTCTTGGAAACCAGAAGCGCCGTGTGAACCCATAACAATTAAATCAACGGCGTGTTCTTTGCTGTAAGAAACAATGCCTTCAAAGGCTTTTTCAATGCGTGTTGCCGTAGTTACTTTAATGCCTTCAAGCAACGCTTCGTCTTTTAAATCTTCCAAACGGTCGTCGGTTTTCTTCAGAAATAACATGACTTCCGGAATGTTAACGCCGCTGTTTACGGCATCGTTCATATGAGTAGGTAAATCGAGCAAGTTTAAAATGAAAAGCTCAGAGCCGGTTTTGCGACAAAGCTGCGCAGCAACTTCCAAAGCATAATGAGCATGGTCAGAAAAATCCGTAGGGACAAGTATTCGTTTCATAAAGAATGAAAATTTATTGATTATTGGTTTTCACAATAAAGTTACGAAATTATTGTGCGTAAACGGATGTTTTTGATTTTTAAAAATTTACCGTATCTTTGCACCGTTATTTACGAAAACGGGATAATGAGGGAAGCGCAGCTTCCCTCTTTTATTACAATATGGATTTTAAAAAAACAGTTCAGGATTTATTAGACCAAGCGCTCGCCGAACGGGTCGACTTGTTTCTAATTGATTTGAAAATTAGTGATTTAAATAAAGTTGAGATAACAATTGATGGCGATAAGGGTGTAACTTTGCAGGATTGCATCGACATAAGTAGAGCCGTTGAGCACAATCTCGACCGCGAAGCCGTAGATTTTGCCATCGATGTAGCGTCGGCTGGTGTAGGTTCTCCACTAAAAAACGTTCGTCAATACAAGAAAAATGTAGGAAGAACGCTCAAAGTGAAAACCGAAACCAAAGAGATCGAAGCAACGTTGGCAGAAGCAAACGATGAAAACATAAAACTTTCTTGGTCCGCTCGCGAGCCAAAAAAGATAGGTAAAGGAAAAGAAACGGTTCAACACGAACTGATCTTACCTTACGCCGAGATCAAACAAGCAATAGTGACCATAACATTTTAACAATATAGAATTTTTAGTATGGAGAATTTAGCATTAATCGAGTCGTTTTCGGAATTTAAAGACGATAAACTGATTGATCGCGTAACCCTGATGGCAATACTCGAAGATGTATTTAGAAATGCACTCAAAAAGAAATTCGGCTCCGACGAGAATTTCGATATCATCATCAATCCTGATAAAGGAGATATGGAAATTTGGCGCCGACGCGTAATCGTTGCCGACGACGATCTCGATCTTGAAAACGAAGAAATTACCCTTACTGAAGCGCGTAAAATTGAGCCCGATTTCGAAATCGGTGAAGAAGTTTCGGAAGAAGTGAAGCTAATCGACCTCGGAAGACGAGCTATTCTCGCTTTACGCCAAAACCTGATTTCAAAAATTCACGAACACGACAACACCAATCTTTACAAGCAATTTAAAGACCTTGTCGGTGAAATTTATACAGCCGAAGTACACCACGTTCGTCCGCGCGTAGTTATCTTAGTTGACGACGACGGAAACGAAATCGTACTTCCAAAAGAAAAACAAATTCCAAACGATTTCTTCCGCAAAGGAGATAACGTACGTGGAATCATCGAAAGCGTCGAGCTGAAAGGCAACAAACCGCAAATCATCATGTCGCGCACTTCGGAAAAATTCTTAGAGAAATTATTCGAACAAGAAATTCCAGAGGTTTTCGACGGTTTAATCATGGTGAAAAATGTAGTGCGAATTCCGGGCGAAAAAGCAAAAGTAGCTGTGGATTCTTACGACGATCGTATCGATCCGGTAGGCGCTTGCGTAGGTATGAAAGGTTCTCGAATTCACGGGATTGTTCGCGAATTAGGAAACGAAAACATCGACGTAATTAACTACACAACGAATACACAATTATATATCACACGTGCGCTTTCACCAGCAAAAGTTTCTTCAATTAAAATTGATGAAAACAGCAAGCGTGCCGAGGTTTTCTTGAAGTTAGACGAAGTATCGAAGGCAATCGGACGCGGCGGGCACAACATTAAACTTGCGGGTTTACTTACAGGTTACGAACTTGATGTAATTCGCGAAGGTGTTGCAGCCGACGAAGAAGACGATGTAGAATTAACAGAGTTTTCGGATGAAATCGATGGCTGGATCATCGACGAATTCGCGAAAATTGGTCTCGATACGGCACGAAGCGTACTGAAACACGATATTAACGACTTGGTTCGCAGAACGGATCTTGAAGAAGAAACAATCCGCGAAGTATTTAAAATTCTGAGAGAAGAATTTAGCAACTAACAACTACAACAACAACACAACGGACACCTTTAAATAAATTTATGTCTGAGGAAAGAGTAATAAGAATAAATAAAGTTTTACGCGAATTCAATATCTCGCTAGATAGAGCTGTTGAATTCTTGAAAGAAAAGGGAATTGCCATCGATGCAAATCCGAATGCCAAGATTTCGAATACTGAATTCGAGATTTTGCACAAACAGTTTGCCGGCGATTTAGCCAACAAGGAAGCCTCAAAAGAAGTAAGCGAAGAAAAACGCAAGGAGAAAGAACTCCTTCGTTTGGAACGCGAACGCGAAATTGAGGAGAAGCGCAAAGCTGATGAGGCAAAACTGCGTCAGCAGCAAGAGGTTATTAAGGCAAAAGCCAATGCACCAACCATCAAACAAGTTGGTACCATCGACTTAAATCCGAAAAAACCGGAACCTAAACCTGCTGCACCTGCACCTGCGCCAGCAGCACCGGTTGCACCTGCGCCAAAACCTGTGGAAACGCCAAAAGTTGAGGCGCCACAACCCGTTAAGGAAGAACCAAAAGTTGAAGCGCCTAAGCCTGTTGCCCCTGAACCAGTTGCCGCAGCGCCAGAAGTGGTAACGCCTGCTCCAGAAACGCCTGCAGCTCCAGTTGAAGAGACCTTTCAAACGCAGTATGTGCAACTGAGCGGTACTACTTTCACCGGAAAAACAATCGATCTTTCTCAGTTCAATAAACCGAAAAAGAAAAAAGAAGATACCAAACCAAATGCGTCGAACGATCCGAACAAAGGAAAACGCAAACGCATAACACCAGCTCCAGGCGCTAAGCCCGGAATGGGAAGCGGGCAACGTATCGTTCCAAATAGCGCTCAAAATAAACCGGGTCAACGTCCTGGTTTTGTAAAAGGACAGCGTCCGGCTATCACACCGAAAGTTGAGCCTACCGAAGAAGAAGTTAAAAACCAGATTCGCGAAACGCTAGAAAAACTGCAAGGAAAAGGAAACAAATCCAAAGCAGCGAAGTATAGAAGAGACAAACGCGATAGCCACCGACAAAAATCAGACGATGAGCAAAGAGCTATCGAAGAAGGTAGCAAAATTCTAAAAGTTACCGAGTTCGTTACTGTAGGTGAGATTGCGACCATGATGGACGTGCCGATCACCAAAGTAATAGGTACTTGTATGTCGCTCGGAATCATGGTTACCATGAACCAACGATTGGATGCGGAAACGCTAACCATCGTTGCCGATGAGTTTGGCTTTGAAGTACAATTCATCACTACCGACATCGAAGAAACACTAGAAGTTGTTGAAGATCGTCCGGAAGATTTAGTAACTCGTGCGCCGATAGTAACCGTTATGGGTCACGTTGACCACGGTAAAACATCTTTGCTTGATTACATTCGTAAAGAGAACGTTATTGCCGGTGAATCGGGTGGAATTACCCAGCACATTGGTGCTTACGGCGTGACACTCGAAAACGGTCAGAAAATTGCATTCCTTGATACACCAGGTCACGAAGCGTTTACCGCCATGCGTGCACGTGGAGCCCAAGTTACCGATATCGCTATTATTGTGGTTGCTGCCGACGACGACATCATGCCACAAACCAAAGAAGCGATTTCGCACGCACAAGCAGCTGGTGTACCAATTATTTTCGCCATTAACAAAATCGATAAGCCAAACGCAAATCCAGAGAAAATTAAGGAGCGTTTAGCCGGAATGAATTTGTTGGTTGAAGATTGGGGTGGAAAAATCCAATCGCAAGACATCTCTGCAAAAGTGGGAACCGGTGTTCACGAACTTTTAGAGAAAGTATTGCTTGAGGCCGAAATCTTAGAACTGAAAGCCAACCCAGCTCGAACTGCACAAGGAACGGTTGTGGAAGCATTCTTAGATAAAGGAAAAGGGTATGTATCAACCATCTTGGTGCAAACCGGAACACTTCGCGTAGGCGATTATATCCTTGCCGGTAAACACCACGGTAAAGTAAAAGCGATGCACGACGAACGCGGACACGTAGTTACCGTAGCAGGACCATCGACACCAGTATCTATTCTCGGACTCGACGGTGCACCAACCGCGGGCGATAAATTTGCTGTATTTGAAGACGAACGCGAAGCAAAAGCAATCGCTGCAAAACGTACACAATTGATGCGCGAGCAGTCGGTGCGTACTCAGCGTCACATTACCCTTGCCGAAATTGGAAGACGTATCGCTTTAGGTCAGTTTAAAGAATTGAACATCATCCTTAAAGGTGACGTGGACGGTTCTGTGGAAGCACTTTCCGATTCGTTCTCGAAATTATCGACGGAAGAAATTCAAATCAATATCATTCACAAAGGAGTAGGTGCCATCACCGAATCGGATGTGATGTTGGCTTCGGCATCGGATGCCATTATTATCGGATTTAACGTACGTCCGGCAGGTGCTGCGCGTGCCTTAGCAGATAAGGAAGAAATCGATATCCGTAACTACTCAATCATTTACGACGCAATCGACGATCTGCGCGACGCGATGGAAGGTATGTTGTCGCCGGAAATGAAAGAGGAAATTACCGGTACAGCAGAAATCCGCGAATTGTTCAAGATTTCAAAAGTCGGAACTATTGCCGGATGTATGGTTACCGATGGAAAGATTTTCCGAAACAACAAAGTGCGTATTATTCGCGACGGCGTGGTAGTTCATACCGGAGATTTAGTTGCCCTGAAACGTTTCAAAGACGACGTGAAAGAGGTAAGTAAAGGTTACGATTGCGGTATTCAAATCAAAGGTTTCAACGATATCGAACAAAACGATATTATCGAATCCTTCCAAGAAGTTGCCGTACGTAAGAAGTTGAAGTAATCAAACGTATAATTTGATATATTAGCTGCCTTAGGGCAGCTTTTTTTATGCCAGAAACGAAGCAATTGGGAAAAGACGAAGCAATTGGGGAATATTTTATCATGGGAATTGTCGTTATTCTCGGCATATGGATTCTATTCCTGTTTTACAACTTCGTGAGAGAAGTTTACGATTCGATTCACAGTTATTTTTTCGATCGCATTCCCGTATCGCGGTTTGCGGTGCGTTTGCGCAAACTTTCTTTAGCCGACAGCGCAGTTTTGCAAAATACGTTTTTGTTTTACAACCAACTTACCCAACGGCAGCAGTTGTTTTTTAATCATCGGGTGGTTATCTTTTTAGAGAAGTATCGCATTCACGGCCGCGATATCAGCATTACCAAAGAAATGGCGTTAACAATTTCTGGAACGTACGTCATGTTAACTTTTGGTTTTCGCGACTATTTATCGAAATCCTTCGAACGTATTGTGGTTTATCCCAGCGTGTACCCATCATCGGTTTCCGACGATTATCACAAAGGCGAGTTTAACCCAGCCACGAAATCGGTGGTGTTTTCGTGGGAAGATTTTCGGGATGGTCATGAAATTGAAAACGACAATTTGAATTTGGGCATACACGAGTTTACCCACGTTTTGCATTTCGATTCGATGCGCTTTCAGCATGCCAACGCGCGTTTGTTTAGAAAACACTTCAACAACATATTGGTTTTACTAACCCAAGACGACTACAAGCAAAAGATTGAAGAAGCAGCTTTGTTTCGCGATTATGCAAAAACCAACGAGTTTGAGTTTTTAGCGGTTTTGGTAGAACACTTTTTCGAATCGCCTGTACAGTTGAAAACACAGCTGCCCGAATTGTATTTTTCGGTGGCGCGTTTGTTGAACTGCGAAAGGAGTTAGAGAATTGCATTTGCGGAGTAACTCTTCACCGATATCAAAAGGCAGAATAGTTTTTATTTGGGCGGCATTTCGCGCTTTACGTTACAATCCGCGCTAGCAGCTGCGGTTGCGGCAATATTTGCTTGCAGCTTCCGTTGGTCGCTGCAATCAAATAGCCTTCACGCCCAGCTGCTAAGCCCGTATTTCCACTGCAATCGCGGCCGCGAGGAATGTGCCAGTTGTCATTGCCAGAATTAAACAATATAAACTACTATTCTAAATTGATTTTCGATTTTTAGTAGAAAAATAAACTTCGTAACGTTATTTTTTTATATTTGACAAAAATGTCAAGAAATTTTTTTCAAGATGCAAAGAGAAAACACTGGGGAGTTTATACGACAATTACGAGAACAGGCTGAAATGCCTTTAAGAAAGCTTGCCGCACTGTTGGATATAGATCAAAGTACGCTTAGCAAATTAGAGCGCGGCGAGCGACCAGTTAGCCGTCAAATGTTACCAATTATTGCAAAAACTTTTAAGGTAAACGAGAAAGAACTTATTGTAAAGTTTATGAGTAATCAAGTAGCTTACCAATTGGCAGACGAAATATATGCAAAAGATATTCTGATGGCGGCCGAGGAGGTTTTAGGCTATTCGAACGGGAAAGAAAAGCAAAAAAGTGTGATTGAAAAGCAGGCAAAAAAGAATCCAAGTAAATAGAACGGTAACAAGTGATGGAATTACAGTTAGAAAGTTTAAAGTATCAGGATGATGCTGTTCAGTCGGTAGTGAAAATTTTTGAAGGTGCCGAAAAAAACACATTTGACAATGCAAATTTTGAAGGAATCAGGATAAATTTTTGTCGATTGTCGCCGACGCAAATTAAAGAGAATATTCTAGGCGTATTAAAAGAAAACGGAATCGATAAGCAAACTGCTAAGCTATCGGAGGATAACGATATATGCGTAGAAATGGAAACAGGGACGGGAAAAACACTTGTTTACATAAAAACCATTTACGAGCTTTATAAGCATTATGGATTTACTAAGTTTATCATTTTAGTTCCGTCCGTAGCTATACGCCAAGGGGTTTTGAATGCGCTTAGCATATTCGAAAAGCAACTCGAAAATATCTACAGCTTTACACCTAAAGCGTTCGAATACGATAGTAAGCGGCTGTCTAAAGTAACTAACTTTATCGAAGAACAGTATCCGCAGATAATGGTAATGACTCTGGCATCGTTTAATTCGGAGGAAAAGATTCTCAATCAAGTTCAGAGAGAAGATCTATTTGCAAACATACCCTTCATTAACGCTATTGGGAAAACAAGACCGATTATTATCATGGATGAGCCGCAAGAAGGGATGGATACCGAGAATTCCATAAAGCAAATTGCAAAGCTCAATCCGCTAATCAAATTGCGTTATTCAGCAACACATAAAGTTTTTAAAAATTTGGTTTATCGCTTAACGCCGTTCGACAGTTATAAACAAGGCTTGGTTAAAAAAATTGAAGTTCTTACAGTTACTGAGAAAAATGATGAAGCGACACTAAAAATTGAGCTTACGGAGACGCAACACGGAAAAGGTGAACCAAAAGCTAAATTAAAAGTATGGAAATTAAAAGCAGGAAAATTTGTTTTTGAACAAACAAGTTGGTTAAAAGTAGGGGATAATTTGGGTGAAAAAACAAGTAATCCTAGCTACCTGAATTATGAAATTACGCGCGTCAATAAAGGACTCAAAACAGGTAAGTGGTTTGTTGAGTTTTCGAACGGTGTAATAATAGAAGAAAAGCAAAGCGCAGGTAATATACAAGGGGTTTGGGCACTGCAATTAGAGTGGCTAATTCGACGCCATTTTCAAAAAAGACAAAAAATGGAGACATTGGGAATTAAATGTCTATCACTTATTTTCATTGATAAAGTAGCAAATTACGTGGGGGAGACACCCATTATTAAGCAACTTTTCATAGAAAAATACAAGCTTGTTTACGAAGAATGGAATCGAGGTCAACAACCTACGGATGAACATATAAACCAAATTCAAGGATATTATTTCGCTCAAAAAGCATCCGGGGAATTTGCCGATAATGAAGGAGGGCAGAAAGAGCAAAAAAAGATTTACGAGTTAATCTTAGAAAAGAAGGAAGAACTTCTCGCTACATCGAACCCAGTACAATTTATTTTTTCACACTCGGCATTGGGAGTAGGTTGGGATAATCCCAATGTATTCAATATTGCAACCTTAAATACCGCATATTCTGAAATTCGTAAACGGCAAGAAATAGGAAGGGGTCTTCGTATTTGTGTAAATCAAGAAGGCACCAGAGTTTATGATGCTATGAATGTTGCCGATGATGAGCGTATAAACCAGTTAACCGTTATTCCGAACGAAACCTACGAAACTTTTGTAACGCAATATCAAGAGGAAATAAAAGAAGTTTACGGAACAAGCAAAGCAGGTGCGGCATTAACACACACTCACAAAGATAAAACGCAAAACGAAGTACATTTTAAACGCAACCAAAGCGAAACTATAAATGCGGCATTTAAACGTTTTTGGAAAGCACTAGCAAAGAAAACCGATTACATTGTTTCATTTGATGAAGAGGAATTATTAAGAAAAGCAATAGAACAAATTAGCGAATTAAAAATTGCCGACTATAGAGCGGAAGTTAATAGTCGCTACATTAAAGAAATAAAACAAGACGAAATAGCTGATGATTTTAGAGGAACAGAATCATATGCGTTGAATGCCCAATTCTCACCACTAGATTTAGTGGAGGAGTTAAGCGAAAATACTGGTTTATGTTACAGTAGTGCATTTAAAATCGTAAACGGAATTACCAACTATGTTGAGTGTGTAAAAAATCCACCTAAGTTTATTCATTTAGCGGCGGCTATTATTAGAAATATCGAATTAGACGAAATGATCCGCGGTTTAAGCTATCAGCTAACTGGTGATGAGTTTCCTTTTAATTTTTATGACTTTGTAAAGCAAATAGATAAAAAAGACGTAACGGAAACACCAAACAGAGGTGTGTTCGACAAATTTATTAATGACAGTACTATTGAGCATTTGTTTGGTATTGGTGCAGATGTCGACCCAGAAATTGTTTGTTTCCTCAAACTACCAAACTGGTATCGCATAGAAACGCCTATTGGCCCATATGAACCCGATTTTGGTTTAGTGATGAAACGCAAAAGTCTAAAAACAAATACGGAAACTGAGTTTTACTTTGTAGTTGAAACTAAGGGTACCGATGATATTAACGATAAGAAAGCCTTAAAAGAGAGCGAAGTATATAAAATAAGATGTGCAATGAAACATTTTGAAGCCCTAGGTGTCGAAGTACAATACAAAGCACCTGTAAAAGAGTACCTGAAATTTAAAGAAAATGCCTCGAACGATGTAACACAACTTAACAACTAAACCAATGAAAACGCAAGAAATAAAAGCACTGTTTGAGCAGTTCGAGGCAGTAGCATCTGAATACGAAGGAGTTGAGTGTTGGAGCGCAAGAGAAATGCAAACACTACTCGGATACAGTAAGTGGGAAAACTTTGAAAAAGTAATTATCAAAGCAAAGGAAGCTTGTAACTATGCGGGGGAAGATGTACAAAACCATTTTCCTGACGTCAGGAAAATGGTCGAGATAGGTTCAAAAACAGAGCGCACAATAAATGATATCCTACTGACTAGATACGCTTGCTACCTTATTGCGCAAAACGGCGATAGCCGAAAGGAGCAAATTTCTTTTGCCCAAAATTATTTCGCTGTACAAACCAGAAGAGCCGAATTAGTAGAACAGAGATTATTAGAAAGTGAGCGTATCAAAGCGCGGGAGAAACTTAGTCAAACTGAAAAACAACTATCAGGTGTACTCTATGAAAGAGGTGTCGATAGTCAAGGTTTTGCGCTTATCCGTTCTAAAGGCGATCAAGCCCTCTTTAAGTTGAATACACAAGCACTGAAGAAAAAAATGGGTGTCCCCGACAACAGACCTGTTGCCGATTTTCTACCCACAATTAGCATCAAAGCAAAGGATTTAGCAGCTGAAATGACCAGCTTAAACGTACAAAACAAAGATTTGAAAGGACAAAATCCGATCGAGAAAGAACACGTCGACAACAATCTAGCCGTACGAAAAATGTTGACAGAAAGAAACATAGTTCCCGAAAACCTGCCTCCTGCCGAGGATGTGAAAAAATTACAACGAAAGCTAGTAGCCGAAGAAAAGAAGGCATTAAAGCCAACAAACAAGAGAAAGTAAGCCATGGAAGAAACATACAATCCATTAGAAAATGTACAATCTCACGATTGGAACAAAGAGCGTTTAGAGCAACTAAAAAAGCTAATGCCCGATTTATTTACTAACGATGGGCAACTCAACGTTAACGAATTAAAAAAAGTTGTAGACCCTAATTTAGTAACCGAAACCGAGCGTTACGAGTTTCGTTGGTTCGGGAAAAGTAAAGCCAAACGCGAAGCCTTTACGCCTACAAACGCAACTTTAGTTTACGATGAAAGCCGCAGTGTAAACCCAACCGAAAGCGAAAACCTTATTATTGAAGGCGAGAATTTAGCGGTACTAAAATTATTGAGCAACAGTTACCGCGAAAAAGTAAAATGCATCTACATTGATCCGCCATACAACACTGGGCAGGATTTTGTGTATTCCGATAATTTCGCTCAAGACCGTAAGGCATATTGGGAAGATTCTGGCGTTACCGAAGAGGGTGTAAAAATTGACACAAACACCGAAACGGATGGGCGCTACCACAGCAATTGGCTTAATATGATGTACAGTCGCTTGCTAGTTGCCCGGCAACTGCTGCGAGAAGATGGGGTGATTTTTATTTCAATTGACGATAACGAAGTGCATCACTTAAGAAAGCTATGTGATGAAGTGTTTGGAGCTGATAACTTTGTTTCAAATATTATTTGGGAAAAGAAATTTGCTCCTTCAAATGATGCAAAGTGGTTTTCTGCAAATCATGACCACATCATTTGCTATTCAAAAAACAAAGAAATTTATCGACCAATTTTACTTGATAGAAGCATAGAAGCGAAATTGAGGTATAAAAATCTCGATCAGGATGAGCGAGGCGACTGGGTTTCTGGAGACATGACTGTAAAAACTTACAATCCGCAATATGACTTTCCTATTACAACACCTTCGGGAAGAACAGTTAATCCACCAAAAGGAGTTTGTTGGCGCTATTCAAAAGAGAAATTTCAAGAGCTTATTGAAGATAAGAGAGTTTGGTTTGGAGAAGATGGGGATAATGTTCCTAGATTAAAGAGGTTTTTAAGTGAAGTTAAAGATGGAGTAACTCCGTTAACTATATGGTATCACAAAGATGTTGGTCATAACCAAGAAGCTGCACAGGAATGTAGAAAATTGTTTAATGGAGCACAGTATTTTGACACACCTAAACCTGTAAGACTACTTAAAAGGATAATAGAACTTTCCGTTAAATCTGGGGATATTGTTATGGATTTTTTCTCCGGCTCAGGAACAGCAGGTCAGGCAATTATGGAGTTGAATGCAAAAGACTTTGGAAATAGAAAGTTCATTCTGATACAAATCCCTGAGATGATTGGACAATCAAGCGATGCTTTTAAAGATGGTTACAAAAGGATAAGCGACATTACTATATACCGCAACAAGCGAGTTATAGATAAAATTAATGAAGATAACAAAGAAAGCGACTTTAAGAAAAAAGAAGAACTTCCTTTCGAAATGGTAGCGGAAGCACAAGAAACGTACATGAAGAAAAAAAATCTTGGCTTCAAAGTTTTCAAATTACAAAAGTCGAATTTTCCTAGGGTAGAGTTTGCGCCAGACCCCGACAAAACCAACGAAGAGAATGTGGAATTGCTCCAAAAGTATATTCGAGACAAAGAATCACAACTAGTTACGGCATTCAACAGAGACGATTTAATGACCGAGATTTTAATAAAAAACGGTTTTACACTCAACTACAAGGTAACCAAGCAAGAGCATTTCAAAAAAAACGAACTGTTTTTAGCAACCGATGGCGAAAAAGAAACCTTGATTTGCTTGGATATATCTATTGATTTAGAAACTGTCGAACAGTTTAAAAAGCAGGCAAACGAGCAACAAAAGCACAAGTTTATTTGCCTTGAGCGAGCACTCGACACTACAAAAAAATGGAACTTAAAGCATTATTTAGGAGATAAGTTTAACGCGTTTTAATTTTGATTTTTAATGGCTACATCAGAAAATAAGTTTTTTGAAAAACAAACACTTTCATCACGCATAAAGGCAAGTATCGTTTCTGAATACTTTCCAAGTTATTGTAAGATAATTGTAAATAAGCATACTCCGGTAGCGGTAAGATATATAGATCTATTCGCGGGTCCAGGTATTTACAATGATCAAAATCCTTCGACTCCCATTCTTATTGCAAAACATTGTGAAAGAGATCCGTTCTTAAAAAATATCGTTAAGATGATTTTTAACGATAACTTCTATTCTGACGAGTTAAAAAGAAATTTTGAAAAGCATTTTAATGAAAACACTTTTAAACACAAACCACATTTCGGAAAAGGTACCGTAGGTGAAAATATCGAAATAACAAAATTCTTTTAGTACACGACAAAAAACATAATTGATTAAAAATCAATAAA
>NZ_NOXX01000155.1 GCF_002251775.1 Flavobacterium aurantiibacter | reverse complement strand
CAGGTATAAATATACGGAATATATTTGGATAACTCAATAAATTTTTTTAGCTTCTTTTCCTTTAATTAAAGGTTTCGATTTCGTTATTTTATTGAAATTCAAATCATAAAAAAATCCGCTCAGGGCGGATTTTCTAAATATCGTCGAATTCGATGTCGGTATAGCTTCGGGTCGTTTCTGATTCAGAGCCTCGATCTTCGCGTTTAAAATCTTTCTGGTGTCTTTCAGAAATCACTTCTTCTCCTTTGTGATTTAAAACGTAAGAAGTCATATCATTTAAGATTTCAGCGAAAGCGGCAAAATCTTCCTTATACAAATAAATTTTGTGTTTTTTGAAGTGAAAAGATCCATCTTCTTCGGTAAATTTCTTACTTTCAGTGATGGTAATGTAGTAGTCATCGGCTTTGGTTGCCTGTACATCGAAAAAATAAGTCCTTCTTCCTGCACGTAAAACTTTTGAAAAAATATCTTCTTTTTCAAGCATCTCGTTTTCTCTCATGGTCGCCTCGGTCAGTATTAAATTTATGTTAAGTAATCCAAAAGTGAGAAAAATTTTATGAATTGTCAACTTTTAAGCCGATTCTTTTTCGGAAAGTTGTTTTAAATACAGTTCGCGATAATATCCGTTTTGTGCCAATAATTCCTCCGGAGTTCCGAACTGAATCATCTTTCCATCTTCCAAAACCAAGATTTTATCAGCGTTTTTCGCCGAACTGACCCGATGACTGACAATAAATGTGGTTCGGTTTTGAGAGAACTTTTTGAGATTATCTAAAATTTCTTCTTCCGTTTCGGTATCCACAGCCGATAAACAATCGTCAAAAACTAAAATAGGCGAATTTTTAAGTAAAGCGCGTGCTAAAGACACCCGTTGCTTTTGTCCGCCCGATAAAGTTATCCCGCGTTCTCCGAGTACCGTTTCGTATTGTTGTGCGAAATTTTCAATGTTTTCATGAACTGCAGCCATTTTTGCGGCTTGTACAATTTCTTCTTCCGACGCCAATTCATTACCAAAACGTATATTATTGGCAATGGTATCTGAAAACAAAAAGGCATCTTGAGGAACAAAACCAATCTGACTTCGCAATTCTTGTAAGTTGTAATCTTTAATATTAATGGTATCCATTTTTATGGAACCTGTATCGGCATCATCCAAACGCGCAATTAAATTTAAAAGTGTCGATTTTCCGCTCCCTGTTTTCCCAAAAATTGCAAGAGTTTCCCCTGATTTTACCTCGAAATTTAGTTCAGACAATGCTTGGATATTGGTATCCTCATATCGATAAGAAACGTGATCAAAGATGAATGCGCCGTGTACTTCCTTTAAAGATTGGTCACCGCTTTTTAATTCCGATTCAATTTTCAAGAACTCGTTGATACGTTTTTGTGAGGCCGCAGCTTCTTGAACCATACTCGAAACCCAGCCTAAAGAGGCAACTGGCCAAGTAAGCATATTCACATACAAGATGAATTCGGCGATTTGCCCAATATGCATGATGCCACCCGACTGATTGATATACATGAGTCCGCCGAAATAAATCACAATCAAGTTGCTAAATCCGATCAAGGCGATCATCAGCGGTCCGAATAATGCATTGGATTTTGCCAATTCCATGGCCTTCGTTTTACTTTCTGCTGAAAGCGCAATCACTTTTTGTTGCTGTTTCTTTTCGAGTGCATATGCTTTAACGACACGCAAACCTGAAAAAAGTTCCTGGGAAAAGCTCGATAAATTGGATAAGTTTTGCTGAAAAAAAGTACTGCGTTTGTTGATTTCGGTACTAAGTTTAAAGATGGCATACGAAAGAATAGGTAAGGGGAGTAGTGTGTACAAGGTTAATCGCGGAGAAACAGCATACATATATCCGATAACGATGGCAAATCGGATGAACGTATTTATCGTGTACATAACAGCTGGCCCTACATACATACGCACTTTTCCGACATCCTCACTAATTCGATTCATCAAATCGCCGGTTCGATTTTGTTTGTAAAATTGTTGCGATAATCGTGTGTATTGGACAAATACTTCATTTTTGAGATCGAACTCAATCAGTCGCGACATAACAATGAGCGTTTGTCGCATTAAAAACGTCAATAATCCAGCTAGAAGTGTAGTGGCAATAATTAATAAAATGTTCTTGATGAGTTGTGATTGAACGAAATAAACATCGACGGTTTCGCTATTTTTTATGTAGTTTTCAATACTTGCAATGGAGTTGGATATTAATTTGGGTGTATATAGGTAGAAAATTTGGGCAACTATCGTGATTAAAATTCCGGTCAAAAATCGAATTTTATATTTTACGAAGTATTTATTCAGGTATTGTAATTCTTTCATTTTTATAGTCAGATAGCTATAATGTTTTTAATAATTTTGTTAAAAATTTGCAGAACTTAAAAATATAACCGTTTAGAAAAATCGTCAAAAAATTACGATTCCTTCAAAAAATACGCCTGCGCAAACGATGCAGTAAAAATATTCGTAAATTTGCAGAGGCAAAAATGAAAAAGCCTTAATTTTTAATTTCTAAATCAAATGGTTACAGAGGTATTAACACCAGCAGAACTTAGCAAAGTCGATCCAGTATTTGGTCAATTGTCGTTTGACAACCATGAACAAATCGTTTTTTGCAATGACAAAGATACAGGTTTGAAAGCAATAATAGGCATTCATAACACGGTTCTTGGTCCAGCTCTTGGTGGTACCCGAATGTGGAAATATAATAATGAGTGGGAAGCGTTGAACGATGTTTTGCGCTTATCGCGAGGAATGACATACAAGTCGGCCGTAACGGGTTTGAATCTGGGTGGTGGAAAAGCGGTTATTATTGGCGACAGTAAAATCGATAAGACACCAGAGATGATTACCAAGTTTGGTCAGTATGTAAATAGCTTATCAGGAAAGTATATTACTGCAGAAGACGTAGGTACTACAACGGCAGATATGGATTTAATTCGCGACGTAACATCCTTTGTTACTGGCGTTTCAGAATCAAGAGGTGGTTCTGGAAATCCTTCTCCGGTGACCGCTTACGGTGTTTTTATGGGAATGAAAGCGGCGGCTAAATACAAATTCGGAAGTGATAACTTAGAAGGTAAAAAAGTATTAGTGCAAGGTGCTGGCCATGTAGGTGAAACTTTGGTTTCTCATTTAGCTAAAGAAGGTGCCGATGTTTATATTTTTGATATTCATGAGGATAAAACTCAAGCAGTAGCTCAAAAATATGGTGCAAAAGTCTTTACTGGAGATGTTTACAGTGCTGATGTTGATATTTACGCGCCTTGTGCTTTAGGAGCAACCATCAACGATGAGACCATTCACACGCTAAAAGCAAAAGTTATTGCTGGTGCGGCAAATAACCAGTTGGCTGTTGAGCAAATTCACGGCGTTTTATTGCAGGAAAAAGGTATTGCTTATGCGCCAGATTTCTTGATTAATGCTGGAGGAATCATTAATGTGTATGCAGAAATCGTTGGTTACGACAAGGCAGAGGCATTAAGACGTACCGAAAACATCTACAATACAACCTTGGAAATCTTTGCTTTAGCTGACCAGAATAAAATCACAACGCACCAAGCGGCAATGGCAATTGCTGAGCGCCGAATTGCTGAAAGAAAATTGCAAAACAGTTCAAAATAATCCTTTCAAAGTTTAAAGGATATCTTATTTTTGCGGGCGAAAGTGATCAACACTTTCGCCCAATTTTTTTTAAAGTTCTTACCGTGCTAAACAGACGACATATCCGCGTAAAAGTGATGCAATCTATTTTCGCCATGCATCAAACACAATCCGACCGTATCGATTCTCAGGAGAAATTCCTCGAAAATAGTCTACGGGTTTTGCACGACCTCTACCTTTTAATGCTTTCAGCCTTGATTGAGGTTCATAAAACAGAGGAACGCTTTTTGGAAAAATCAGCACAAAAGCACTTGGCAACTGCCGCAGAGAAAAATCCGAACAAACGTTTTATCGAGAATCCCATTTTAATAGCACTTTCAGAAAGTACTGATTTAAACAAGCAAATTGCAGAACGCAAACTCAATAATTGGGATCTTCACAGCGATTACATTAATCTAATGCTTACGGAGCTGAAGTCGTCTGATGTTTATCAGAATTACATGAGCTTGGAAACAGTCGATTTTGAAGCGCACAAAGATTTGGTTGCTTTTTTATTCGCAGATGTTATAGTGCCTAACGACAAAGTTTACGAATATCTCGAAGATTTTAAAATGACTTGGGCCGACGACTTTCCCGTGGTTAATACTCATATTATTAAAGAATTGAAAGCATTAAAACCGACTGTGCTTACCAACGGCTTCAAGGTGTCGAAGTTGTATAAGATGCAGAAAGACGAAGGTTTCGGCGTAGAATTATTTCGAAAGACCATTCTTAACGAGAAGCAATTCTATAAGTTTTATGAAAACAAAACGCCAAATTGGGATATAGACCGTATTGCTGAAGTCGACGTAATATTGCTAAACATGGCTATTTGTGAACTTACCAAATTTCCATCGATTCCTGTGAAAGTAACTTTAAATGAATACGTCGAAATCGCTAAAGAATACTCTACTCCAAACAGCAGTAAATTTATCAATGGTGTGCTCGATGCTTTAGTTCAAGAATTTAAAACTTCAAATCAATTACCAAAAACCGGACGCGGATTACTATGAAAAAAATTGTTTTAGGAAGCTTTTTACTTGCTTCACTTGCGGCTTGTTCAAACAAACCAGAGGTCGCAGAAATGAAATTTGAAACAGAGGTCGTAAAAGTTGATACAATTAACCAAGGTGATGTTATTGATACAGCCTTTGTTTTCACAAACACCGGAAATGCAGATTTAATAATTAAATCGGCGAAGGCTTCGTGTGGTTGTACGGTAGCAGACTATCCAAAAGAAGCAGTAGCACCTGGCCAAATAGGGAAAGTATATGCGAAGTTCAATAGTTCGGGTAAACGAGGAAAATCTATAAAAACGATTACGATCGAAGCGAATACATCTAAACCGTTCACATTTTTAAAAATAGAAACTTTTATTAAGTCTCCAAAAGCTACAATCGCAGCCAGTTCTGATACATTGAAAAAGAGACCAAGTAATAGTTTAAAATCCAAAATTCTTAAACCAGTTAAATAAAATGGAAAAATTTCTAAGTATTCTACCTTATATTTTAATGATCGGCGTATTTTATTTTTTAATGATTCGCCCACAACAGAAACGCGCAAAAGCTGAACGCGAATTTGAAAGCAATTTAAAAGTAGGCGATCGTATCATTACTAAAAGTGGAATACATGGTAAAATCGCAGAACTAGCTGAAACAACTGTTGTTGTAGAAACTATGTCAGGAAAATTGAAAATGGAACGCTCTGCAATTTCATTGGAGTTGTCTAAAGCGCTTCAAGCCAAAAAATAAAAATGGCATTCTAATCGGCTGTTGAAGAACAGCGATTTGAAAAAGTACTATATCGCGAGCATGATCTTGTGACTGTTGGACTTTATTTCTTTTGTGGAAATAATTCTATAACCGTCGGTCAAGAAAATGCTCGCGATTTTTGATTTTTAAAAATGAAATGTCTTTTAAACTGGAAATAATTTTGATCTTATTTCAAAGAAGGAGCGTTTAAATCGGTTTCGGTTTTGTTTTTGCGTTCTCAATGGCTTCGAAAACGTATGCCATTACGGTATTTTTATCTAGTTCAGCTATATCGGTGAAACGCCATTGTCTTAAAAACTTTGTTTTTCCTTCTTGAGCATTCACTAAAACTTCCTGATGATCTGCAAGTAAGTGTCCTTCAAAAAACCAGATCGCGAAAAAGTTCTTGAATCCAGCAATTCCTAGTACATTTCTTTTCCCAACAGAATATACGTCGCTTCCCCACTTAATGTTGTGTAGCATTTCTGTTTCAGAAAACCACTGATTCAAAATAGCTATTTCTGCTGCCCAACGATTTACCTTATCCAAATCTGAACCTACTTTTTCTGCTTTGCCGTTTTTTTCTGCTTCTTTCCTACAACTGTGAAGTCGGTGGCTGCTGTTAGTTCCGCAATTCGAATAATAACGTCAACGGCTTTTTGCATACTTTCTACCGGTACATACTCGTATTTTCCGTGGAAATTATGTCCACCTGCAAAGATATTCGGGCAAGGTAATCCCATATACGAAAGTCGGCATCCATCTGTTCCTCCACGAATTGGTTTGATAATCGGTTTGATACCTAGATCTTTCATGGCTTGTTCGGCTAAATCGACAATAAACATCACTGGTTCAACCTTTTCACGCATGTTGTAATATTGATCGCGAATCTCACAACTAACAATTTCATCGCCAAATTGCTTTTTGTACTTCTTATTCAATTTTTTTGCTAAATCGTGAACAAACTCTTTACGTTTCACAAATTTCTTGTAGCTGTGATCGCGAATAATTAGTTCAACAACGCTCTCTTCAATACTTCCATGTAAATGGTGAACGTGATAAAATCCTTCGTAACCTTTAGTGGTTTCTGGAGTTTCATCTTTAGGTAAGTCGGCAATAAAATGCGCGGCCAAAGTCATGGCATTAATCATTTTTCCTTTTGCATAGCCCGGGTGTACACTTTTTCCTTTAAAGACAAGTTTTGCTGAAGCTGCATTGAAATTCTCGTATTCCAACTCACCAATCTCACTGCCGTCCATGGTATAAGCCCATTGTGCACCGAATTTCTTCACATCAAAAAAGTCGGCACCACGACCAATTTCCTCATCGGGCGTAAAGCAAACACGTATTTTACCGTGCTTAATGTCGGGATTTTGAATTAGGTATTCCATAGCCGAAACAATCTCGGTAATTCCGGCTTTATCGTCAGCGCCTAGTAAAGTAGTTCCGTCTGTGGTAATTAGCGTTTGACCTTTGTACTTCAATAAATCTTTAAAATACGTGGGTGAAAGAACTATATTTTGATCGGCATTTAGTAAAATATCCGAACCGTCGTAATTGTGAACTATTTGTGGTTTCACATTTGTTCCCGTGAAATCAGGAGTTGTATCGTAATGTGAAACAAAACCAATGGTTGGAACTTCGTGTTCAACATTTGAAGGAAGTGTTGCCATTACATAACCTTTGTGATCCTTCGTAACATCCGACATTCCGATGGCTTTTAATTCTTTAACCAATAAACGCGCTAAGTCGAGCTGTTTTTTGGTGCTTGGAACTGTATTTGATACGGCATCAGATTGCGTATCGATGGTAACGTAGGATATAAAACGGTCTATTAAATGTTGCATAATTTGTGAATTTCAACCCAAAGATAACGAGGGAGAGTCGTTTTTCAATGTTAAGAATTTCAGAAAGGTTTCGCTGATACTCTTGTCTTTAACTATCTTATTTTCAGTGATTTTAAATCGTTCCAATTCCATTTCGAACTTAAACTCAGCATTTCGAAAAAAACTTTTAAATCAATTATTATCTCTGAATGTGGAAGGGACTTCCCTACATAACAGAGTTTTACTTTTGTGGTTGCGGAATCATGTTCCAAATATCGATGCCAAATTCTACTTCTAAACTTCTGATAAACTTTAGTTCATTGACGTTATTTTGAACTACTTTTTGAAAATAAACTGTAGGATTTTCGTAATGCTTTATTAATTCGTTACAAAGTTCAATGTATCGTTTTCTTTCGATAGATAAATCGTAATCATCTAATTTCAACAGTTTAACTAAATTTTTTGCGTCAATATCGTTTTCATCTGTTGCTTCAAAAAGTTTCAAGTCTTTGTTGTAGGATATCCTATCATTAAAATCATCGTTAAGCGGAGATAAAACAGGCTGAAATTGCTTCCACTTATTCGATTTCTCTTTATTCCATTGCGATTTACAAAGAAAAAGATTAGGATAATTATTCCGTTCTCTAAAATCTTGAGATGGATTAAAATGATCTATATCTTTTTGATCTGTTCTTCCGAGATAGGTCTCCGTGTATGAGCAGAATCCCTTTTGTTCATTAAATAAAATATCACGTAAATTAGAATTGTCACCGTCCTTAACATACCTCATATTTCTTGCTAAGGAGTCACTAGACTTAATCTGTTTTCTCATTAAAATTTATAGGCATTTGCTAATTCTAGAATTTCTTCTAACAATTTGTCTTTTACTTTTTCGTTTTTTTCTGCACCCAAACGTTTTTTTAGTTCTTTAAATTTTTCAAAAGCCTCAACGCCTTTGTAATTCATTAAAGATTCTAAATCAAAATCATTTTTTAACATATCATTTGGGTCATCACCTATAGGAGAAACACCTCTTCTTACTGCGACTTTTCCTTCATCATCAAAATAAAGAATGAAACGTTCTTCTGGTTCAAAGGATGCTGCAATAAAAGGTGAATGCGTTGCCACGATAAACTGTGCTTCCGGCGCCAAACTTTGATAATGCTCCATCAAGTCCATTTGCAAGTCAGGATATAAGGAACGTTCAGGTTCATCAATAAGTATGATGGCGTCTTTTGTATCAAGTGAGTACAAAGGTAGAAAAGATAATAACAATCCTTTAGTTCCCGTACTTGTATTCTGTATTGGAATTATTTCGTCATTTCTTTTGTTCTTTATTGGAATAGAATATTCTGTATTTATAGCATCAACTTCTAAATGTAGCTTTTCTAAAATAGGATTAAACTTGCTAGCAAATAATTCGAGAATGTTGGGATTTTCTTTCTGCCATTTTTCAAATTCTGTACTTAATTTTTTTTGATTTGCTAGCAGTCCTTTATGAATCAATTCAGACATTTTTTGAGTGAAATTCTTTCGATATTCGAGAATTTCACTAATTAAAAATAACCAAGTTTTTTCATCAACTTTTTCGTCAAAAGTTAAGATTTGACTTTTAATTTTATTATTTCTCCTATTAATTTTAATGCCTTCTATTTCAGAGCTGTATTTCTCAATTAAATCAATTGGATTAGTTGAAAAAAGCTCAATATTTTTATCAGAAATAATACTTGCTTTTAAATAGTACAAAGAGTTTGCATATTCTGACTGTATGAGTTCACCGATTATTCTAGCATCATTTCCGTTGTCTCCATATTCAATTCCTCTAAAGGTTATTTTATCGTTACGAAAAATAAGATATTCATTTTTTAATTTTAAAATTAGTTCATCGTCTAAAGGCTCAATTTCATCGAAAAGATCAGAAAGGATTTTATTGTCTAATGCTCCAGGTTCCAATAAGTCTTTTACTCTTTTAAATAACAACTCCATTAAGCCAGTTTTACCACTTGCACTTTGTCCAATAAAACAAATCTTATCTAAGGGCATGCCGCGTTTTTCGACTAAATGAAAATTTTCTGGATACGTAAAATCAAAATTTAAATTTTTCAGGTGTCTAAATTGGTCTATATATAATTTAGAAATTTTCATTTGCTGATTTTTTACAAATTTAATTAAATTGTGTTCTATTTAAAAGCAGCTAACGGCAGCTACCAGCTAAGAATTGTTTATTAATTCTATCAATAAACTTCTAAATTTATAGAGTAATACTTATTAAACCGTTTTATGCAGTTTTAATTTCATTTTAGAAACTCTATATTATTGCAATACCTTTGTAACTAATCAACGGCATCAATATCTATAAGATTTTTCGCTAATACGTGACGTATTCTGTAATTTCTAATCCGTAGCCAATCATACCTACACGTTTGCTTTGTTGGGTATTGGTAATCATGCGAATTTTGGTGATATCTAGGTCATGTAAAATCTGCGCTCCAATGCCAAAGTCTTTATTGTCGATTACAATACGGGGCGCTTTCATCTCGCCTTGGCTTTGAAGTTGGCGCAATTCTGCGAGTCGATTTAACATATTAACGGCCGTCATATCTTGATTGATGAAAACCACAGCTCCTTTACCTTCCTGGTTGATCACGCGAAACATGTCATCGAGTTTTTCCTCGGCATTGTGCGTTAAGGTTCCGAGTAAGTCGTTATTAACCTGACTTGAATTTATCCGCGTAAGTACTTCGTCGCCGGCATTCCAAGTTCCTAACGTAAGTGCAATATGTACTTGCTTGTTGGTCGTTTGCTGGTAGGCACGTAAGCGGTAATTTCCAAAACGTGTTTGAATTTCGAAATCTTCTTTTTTCGAAATCAAGCTATCGTGCTGCATGCGGTAAGCTACTAAATCTTCGATTGAAACCAATTTCAAATCGAATTTCTTTGCCACCTCTACGAGTTGTGGTAGGCGCGACATTGTACCGTCTTCGTTCATGATTTCGCATATAACGCCCGCGGGTTTAAAACCAGCTAGTCGTGCGAAATCGATAGCCGCTTCTGTGTGTCCGGTTCTTCGCAAAACACCACCTTGTTTAGCCACTAGCGGGAATATATGCCCTGGACGTGCTAAATCAAATGGTTTTGTAGCTGGGTCAACTAGCGCTAAGATTGTCTTTGCTCGGTCGGCAGCGGAAATGCCAGTCGTTACGCCATGTCCTTTTAAATCAACCGATACGGTAAACGCGGTTTCTAAATGGTCGGTATTGTTGGCAACCATCGCTCGCAGATCAAGTTCTTTGCAGCGCGATTCGCTCAAGGGAGCACAAATCAAACCTCGTCCGTGTGTAGCCATGAAGTTGATCATTTCAGGCGTCACCTTTTCTGCAGCAGCAAGAAAGTCACCTTCATTTTCCCGATCAGCATCGTCGACAACAATTATGACTTTTCCTTGTCGGATGTCTTCAATGGCTTCTTCTATGGTATTGAGTACAATCATAACTGAATTAGTTGGCAGATTTTTTTTGAAATATTCGTTGAAAAAAGGAGTTTATGCCGTCGAAGTTAATGAGTCCGGTATCGTTTGTTGCACGATACGTTAGCGATAAGGCCAAAGGTGTAAGAATGATCGACGACAACCACGATCCTAAGAATGGCGGGATTCCGTCTTCTTGCGCAATTTTCTTTCCAAATGTATTGGTGAAATGGAAAATGATAAAAATTAAAATGGCAAAAACTATTGGCAATCCAAAGCCACCTTTTCTGATAATAGCTCCCAAGGGCGCTCCAATAAAGAACATGAGTATGCACGCATAGGCGATTACAAACTTGTCGAAGATTGATAACCAATGCGAATTGATGTTTTTTTGTTTGTACGAAAATTCGTCAGATGATCCGGAAATAGAGAACTGAATACTTGAAACTGTACCTAAAGCATTGTCTAATATTCTGATTTTCTCCACATCAGTTAACTTATCGAACACTTTTAAGGAAGCAGATACTTTTGGTGAAGCACTTGATTTGTTCAAAGTGTCAGGCATTTTTACTAGATCCTGCTTTGCTTTGTATTTAATATTGTCGGCAAATGATTTCTTTTCCTTACTGATGTCTTTTCGCAGTGAATCTAAAGCATAATTTAATTCACCAATCGTTAGCATGGCGCTGGAGTTATTGATGCTTGCTTCGTTAACATCAACTTTATTCAGTTTAGTTAAGTCAATGTTTATGTTATACTGTTTGAATGAAGTTTTTGTAAACGGAAGCTTTTGTCGCTCTTCGTATTTTTTGGGGATAATATCTTCGTATTGAATTCCGTCGTACAACGCTAATTGTAGCGTATTCGAATTTTCACTCGATAGCAGTTTTCCTCGTTTTGCTTTAATAACGGTGGTATTTGAAATCGAATTCTGACTGCTTTTATGGATCGTAACGCCAGTTAAATCGTTGCCTTTTTCTCCACTTTTCTTGTCTACTTTAATATTGAAAGAACCGATTTCGCTAAACTGACCTTCCGAAATGGCCATGGCTGGTTTAACTTGTGCAATGTTACTTTTGAAATTCAAAAAGCGGTATTGCGAGTAGGGGATTACGTTATTGGCAAACAAAAAGGCGAGTCCGCTGAGTAAAAAGATAAAGACCATCAAACTGCGCATCGCGCGTTGCAAAGATACGCCAGCCGATTTCATTGCAGCGAATTCGTAATTTTCTGACAAATTTCCGAAAGTCATAATCGAAGCCAGCAATATCGATAGCGGTAAGGCCATCGGAACAATGCTCGGCATGAAAAAGACCATGAATTTTAAAATAGACGCGGCATCAAGATCTTTCCCCGCAAGGTCGGAAATAAACAACCAAACACCTTGGAGAATAAAAACAAAAAACAGAATAAGAAATACCGAAATGAATGTTCGAAGAAATGATATCAGTATGTACCGGTCCAGTATTTTCACTGCTCTTGGCTAGTCGAGTTTATTGATGTAGTAGTTCGGGTATTTCGAGGCCACAAAAGTAAACTGATTTTTTGACAATGGCTGATTTGTCTTAAAGGAATTAACAGTCAAAGTGGTTTTTGTTCCATTCTTCCCACTTTCAATCATGTTATAAATATGCTTTGTTTGCACGTCGATTCCCAAAAGCACTTCTTTACGCTGATCTTTAGAAGAAGTAGGAACCAATTTTATGTATTGAATTTTTCGTCCTTTTACATTTTGAAGAATATCCCAATAGTATTTATAACCACTATTAAAGAACGTCAGCATTTTTGAAGGTGTGATCGCATTGCTGTCGTTATCATCGTATTTTGAAATGCTTACTTCTTCATCTTCTGGAACAATAGTGTAAACTTTTTTGCCATCAAAAAGTTTTGTTGTTCCCATGAAATTCAGCAAATACTTGTCGCCTTCCAGAATAACGCTTCCTTTAGATTCTTGATTTACATTCTCGCGGCTATTCTGTAAACTGTATTTGAATTCGATACTTATGTTATTATAACTTCTAACCTTAGCTGTAACTTCATCGAGTAAGCTCTTTGCTTTCTTGTCTTGGGCGAAACCAGAAATCGCACTCAAACAGATACAAAAAAAGGATAGAACAGTTGTAAGATAAGCTTTTTTAAAAGCACGTTGACTTTTAGAAATCATTACTTGTTGTTTTCTTCGTTATTTAAAAACTGATGCAAGCTCGCTAAATCGGTAAAATTTACGTTTCTAGCTTTGCTTCCTTCAAACGGTCCAACGATTCCGGCGGCTTCCAGTTGATCGATTAATCGGCCAGCGCGGTTGTAACCCAATTTCAACTTTCGTTGCAATAAAGAGGCTGAACCTTGTTGAGCTGTTACAATAATCTCGGCAGCTTCGCGGAACATCGAATCGCGTTCCGACACATCTATATCAAGTTTAATGCCACTTTCTTCGTCGCCAACATATTCTGGCAATAAATATGCATTTGGATACGCTTTTTGCGAACCAATATACTCGGTAATTCGTTCCACTTCAGGCGTGTCAACAAAAGCACACTGCACACGTATTACGTCATTTCCGTTGCTGTACAGCAAGTCGCCTCGACCAATTAACTGATCTGCACCTTGCGTATCTAAAATCGTACGGCTATCGATTTTCGAAGTAACTCGAAACGCAATACGCGCCGGGAAATTCGCTTTAATGATTCCCGTGATTACATTCACCGATGGGCGCTGTGTGGCGATGATTAAGTGAATTCCGATAGCACGCGCCAATTGAGCCAAACGGGCAATTGGTGTTTCTACCTCTTTTCCAGCTGTCATAATCAAATCCGCAAACTCGTCGACAACAAGGATGATATACGGTAAAAATCGATGCCCTAATTCCGGATTTAATTTACGTTGCTTAAACTTCTCGTTGTATTCCTTAATGTTGCGAACCATGGCATCTTTCAACAACGAGTAACGGTTGTCCATTTCCACGCAAAGCGAATTCAACGTATTGATAACCTTATTATTATCTGTAATAATCGCATCTTCCGTGTCGGGTAATTTTGCCAAATAATGACGCTCAATTTTATTGAAAAGTGTCAATTCTACTTTCTTCGGATCAACCAATACAAATTTTACCTCCGCAGGATGTTTTTTGTAAAGTAATGAAGTAAGAACGGCATTTAATCCGACCGATTTACCCTGACCTGTCGCTCCCGCCATCAACAGGTGTGGCATGCGCGCCAAGTCAACAACAAAAGTTTCATTACTAATCGTTTTTCCAAGCGCAATTGGTAGCTCCATTTCTGCTTCCTGGAATTTCGTGGAAGCAATAACGCTTTTCATAGAAACCGTCGTTGGATTTTTATTCGGAACTTCAATACCAATTGTTCCTTTTCCTGGAATTGGAGCAATAATTCGAATTCCTAAAGCCGAAAGCGATAAAGCAATATCGTCTTCCAAACTCTTAATCTTCGAAATGCGAATACCCGCTTCCGGAACAATTTCATACAAAGTTACCGACGGACCTACTGTTGCCTTGATCTGTGCAATCTCAATTTTGTAATTGCGCAAAGTTTCAACAATACGATTCTTATTTTCTTCTAGTTCTTCCTGATTGATCGTAATTCCGCCTGAAGCGTAATCTTTCAATAAATCAATCGACGGAAATTTGTAATTCGATAAATCAAGCGTCGGATCGAACAAACCAAAATCGGCCACCAAACGATCGGCTAAATTTTCACTAACCACAATTTCTTCCTCGACTTTCTCTATCACAAAAGCCTCTTCAGGATCTACGTGATGCCCTTCAATTTCGATATCGTCATCATTCGTTACATCCAAAGCTAATTCTTGTCGTTGCGGCTCTGTTTTTAACTGAATTTCCGAAGCGGATCCAATCGTTGGTTTCAACGCCTCTTTGTCGATTTCAAATGCGCTGGGTTTCGAGATTAAAACAGGTTCGGGTATATCTTCTTCCTCGATAGAAAAATCTACGGCAGCAGCAGGCGGAACAGTAGCTGAGGCGGTATCTTCTACGGCAAATTCTTCTAAATTATAAGCTGTTGCTGCCGATTGTGCTGCTGCGGCTGCCTTAATTTCAGCTTCACTAGGTTCGGGTTTCTCTGGCTTTTCAAAGAAAGTTTTAACAAAATCGGGTGATATCTTTACCTTAAAAATCAAGTAAATAATCAAACCAAGAACCAAAATAAGTGCTGTTCCTGCTTTTCCGGCAAAATCTTGCAGCAAGTCGTTTAGTTCGTATCCAACCATACCTCCCAATTCGGGTAAGAAGTTGGCAAAAAATCCGAGCGAAACTGAAACGATTAAAATCGCAAACAAGTCCCAGAACCAGGTGCCGCGAAGCTTAACCACCGGGATGTCTAAAATCATATACAAACCGGTTAGAAACAACAAACGCACCAAAAGGAACGAGGCAACGCCAAAACCTTGATGGAGAAAAAACTCTGCAATAAATGCTCCCGTTTTTCCCAACCAATTCGAAACAGGTTCGGAGCGATCCGCGAAAGCGTCTAAAGCACTCTGATCTTGAGAGCCGGATATAAAAAAAGAAATGAAAGCCAAAAGCATGGCAACCGACACTAATGTCAGCACAAAACCAGCAATAACAATATTTTGTCTGCTGAAAATTTTCGACGTTTTAGGTGCACTTGCTTGCTCCGATTCTGATTTCGTTTTCTTTGCCATACCTGCAATCGAAGTTTATATAAAATACGGGAGATAAATGAGTAAGCCAACGGCAACTGCTGTAATAGCTGCAAAACAAACGGCTCCTGCTGCAATATCTTTTATGAAACCAATTTTTTTGTGATAATCCGGATGAATAAAATCGGCAATTTTTTCCACAGCTGTGTTTAATCCTTCGATTCCTAAAACCAAACCGCAGGCCAATGTTTGCAAAATCCATTCGGTGCGCGAAATGCCTACGTAAAATCCCAAAAATATCAATAAAACGGCAAGCGAACTCTGCACCATAATACTGTGCTCGGTAGTCACCAATTTATACGCGCCTTTTATCGCAAATTTGAAACTTTTTAAACGGCCGGTAACAAAACTGTGATCTGTCTTCATTGCCTCTTATTTCAAGCTGGCTAGGGCTTGCTCGTAATTCGGCTCGTTTGCGACCTCAGGAACTAATTCAGTATAAATAACTTTGCCATCAGTGTCAACAACAATCACCGAACGCGCATGTAAGCCTTGTAACGGACCGGTAACGAATTCCAAACCGTAATCTTTTCCAAATTGCCCCGCTCTAAAATCAGAAACAGCATACACGTTTTCAATACCTTCAGCACCACAAAAACGTTTGATAGCAAAAGGTAAATCACGTGAAATACACAAAATAACTGTGTTTTCTAATTGCGCCGCTTTGTGATTAAACATGCGTACCGAGGTTGCGCAAGTAGGCGTATCGATACTTGGAAATATATTTAAGATAACGCGCTTCCCGGCGTAATCCGACAAGTGGATCTCTGATAAATCGGTTTTAACTAAAGTAAAAGCTGGTGCTGCTGCACCAATTTGTGGTAAATCACCCGAGGTTTGAACGGCGTTTCCGCCCAAAGTTACTGTAGACATGCTGTTTTAATTAAGTTTCCAAAATTAAATAAAAAGCCGTGTCTTTACCATCTTTAATACAAGCGATTTTCCAAAAAATAAACCTCAAGCGTTTTTTCTGTTTTCCAGCAACGAGCAAGCGTGTTTTTTGCTGATGTAAGCCTCTGTTAATCAAACAAATCCACCGCTAAACGAAAGGTATTGCAATGCGCTTCAACAATTGTTTTTACCTCTGGCGAATATCCGCCGCCCAAAGCCACAGTTACCGGAATATTCTTTTTCTTAAGTTCTTGAAATACAATTAAATCGCGCGTTTTGCAATCTTCCATACTCACCTGTAATTTCCCAAACTTATCGGTTTCCAGTATGTCTACTCCCGCCAAATAAAATGCAAAATCTGGCTGTACGTCATCGAGTAGTTTCGGCAGTATTTCGTTTAAAATCGATAAATACGTGGCGCCCGTGGTTCCGTTGGCTAAACCGACGTCCAAATCCGATTTTTCTTTATGAAACGGATAATTCGTAGCGCCGTGCATGCTAAAGGTAAATACCTGGGCATTGTTTTCCATTAATTTTGCAGTTCCGTTTCCTTGATGAACGTCTAAATCGATGACGATAATCTTCTTTCGTAAATCTTTATGCAACAAATAGTTAGCGGCTATAGCCATGTCGTTTAGCAAACAAAAACCTTCACCGCGTTCCGCAAAGGCATGATGCGTTCCGCCAGCAACATTTAAAGCCGCTCCGTGCGCAATTGCATGTACCGCTGCATCGACAGTTCCTTGGGTAATAATTAATTCTCTCAACGTGAGTTCGGGCGATTGTGGGAAACCAATTTTTCGTTGCTCCGAAGTACTCAATTCCTGATGAATCAGCTTGTCATAATACGCCTTTTCATGCGTCCACAAAACCACTTCTTCCAAACACGGCTGCGGGCTAAAAAAGTGCGCTGCCGTACAAGTGCCTTCGTGCAATAATTGTTGCGGAATCAATTTGTATTTCAACATCGGAAACCGGTGATTTTCCGGCAAAGGATGGGCGTAAATCGGATCAAACGCAATTTTAATCATAACCTGAGTTCGATTTAAAAATTGAAGTCAGGAAACAGATAAATGGTTGATTAATAACGATTGGGACTGTAAAATAGGCTAAAGAAAAAAGGTTGTTTTTGAGGCAGAACAATACAAAAAAATGTTGCATAGCGGCGCTACGGAAGATTTTTTTAAAGCAGTTATGGCTTAAAAACATT
>NZ_NOXX01000165.1 GCF_002251775.1 Flavobacterium aurantiibacter | reverse complement strand
AAGCTGGAAATTAATTTAATACAATTTTTGTCGTGTACTTAGCTAGATTTTATTACATCAAGGTAACTATTTATTGAACGGGCTTCTTCTGTCGTACCTTTTACTTTGGATGCTTCGGATGACCATCGGGAGGGCTCAATAAATTTCTTAGTACTAAATTCGGTTCTGTTTCCATCAACTGTTAGACGGACATAAATTGGAAATTGCCCTTTGGCATTCGCCTTAGTGGATTTTGCATAGAAATGCAGATTTACTTTCGCTTTCATTTTACTGATTGGTTAATTATTCTTCAAGTTAAATTCCAATCCCAAGCCAAACAAGATGTTTACTCAGTGAACAAGTTACTTTACACATCGTTAACCCCAGTATTTGCGAGGGTTTAAGAGATTTAGCGAGACGCTAGATTTCTATTTTTTTCTAGGGTCTCGATTTAGTCCCTTTAGCGATAAGATTTCATGAATAATTTGGTATATCAGCAAAAACAAAAACCCCCGAAAATCATAGGATTTCGGGGGTTTTGATACCTTTTAGGATTTTTATCAGCGGAGAAAGAGGGATTCGAACCCCCGGACCTGTTACAGTCAACAGTTTTCAAGACTGCCGCAATCGACCACTCTGCCATTTCTCCAATAAAAGCGCATCATTTTCGTAATGCGAGTGCAAATATAGACAAAAAATCGATTTTCAAAACTAATTTCAAAAATAAATCCCTGTAAATTCAGGGATTTTTTTAACGCTTTGATAAGTTCCTTTAAATCAATTTTTTAGAAATTAGGCTTCACTAGTAGCTTCCAAAACACGCCGAAAAGTACCGTTTTCCCTAATCCTTATGCTTTCCATGTCCTTTTTTGTGACCACGCGCTTTGGCATAATGACGTTTAGCATGCTGCTTTTTGTAATACACATAAGGTCTGTCTCCTCGATAATTCTCCACACAAACTACCTTTCCACGAGCAAAATTGTAATTCTTGTAACGCGCTGGAAGTACCTTTGTACGCACCCAATTTCCTCGCGATACATATAAGTATTGTGCCGCGGGAGCATCGTAATACACATTGATTTCCGGTAAGTAATAATACTGAACCGCCACCGGAGTAGGTGGTATCCAGGCCGGAGTTCCCACATTAATCTGTACCTGAACCTGCGAAAATACCGTTCCACCGAAAAGTAAAATAAGCAACATCGTTATTCGTATCGTTTTCATAATTATGCTTTTAGAAATTTACTCCAAGTTAATGCCACAAACGCCGTTCGCTCTTACATAATTTCACGATTCTTTTATACCAACCGTGTTTTGTACGCTTTAATGCTGCTTTTATCGCTTCCAAGCAACTTTATCTGCCAGCGGTATCTTGTTTGCGCAGCTTTTTTTAGCTTTGTAGCAACACAACTACCATGTATAAATCAGTCATTCGTCGCGTGCTTTTTCAATTCGATGCCGAGCGCGTGCACCATTTTTCGTTCAAAGCCATTAAGTTTTTTCATGCCATTCCCGGCGTTTCCAATCTCATCCGAAGCACCTTCGTGGTTGCCGATCCTCGTTTGGCACGCGAAGTAGCCGGACTCCGATTTCCAAACCCCGTTGGTCTCGCCGCGGGTTTCGATAAAGACGCCAAACTTTTTAACGAATTAGGCAATTTCGGATTCGGATTTATCGAAATAGGAACCGTAACGCCTAAACCGCAAGACGGAAATCCAAAACCGCGACTCTTTCGCCTTAAAGAAGATCAAGCCATTATCAATCGCATGGGCTTTAACAACGGCGGACTCGAAGCCGTAGCGCATCGGCTCTCAAAACACAAATCAGTGCTCATTGGCGGAAACATCGGTAAAAATAAAGTTACACCCAATGCCGATGCCGTATCCGATTACCTCCTTTGCTTTAGAAAACTCTTCCCGGTAGTCGATTATTTTGTCGTAAACGTAAGCTCGCCCAACACGCCAAACCTACGCGAACTGCAAGAAAAACAGCCTTTAACCGATTTATTGGCAACGCTCCAAGACGAAAACAGAGCGCACACAAATCCGAAACCCATCTTCCTAAAAATTGCTCCCGATTTAACCGACGAGCAGTTACAAGACATCATCGACATTGTGCAGCAAACGCAAATTGCCGGCGTCATTGCAACCAATACAACGATTGCTCGCGACGGACTAAAAAGCGAAAACCGCACCGAAGTCGGCGGATTGTCCGGAAAACCGCTCAGCAAACGATCAACCGAAGTGATACGTTTTTTACACACCAAAAGTAAGGGCACATTTCCAATTATTGCCGTTGGCGGTATTCACTCGGCACATGACGCCCTAGAAAAACTCGATGCGGGCGCCAGCTTACTGCAATTGTACACCGGTTTCATTTACGAAGGCCCAGCGCTCATCAAAGAAATCAATCGCGCAATTTTAAAAAGAATTGCGAACTAAAACGATTTCGTGAGTTCGTTACGATTGTTATCTTTGACCCCGATGAAGCCAGTAAAAATCATTGAATGTCCGCGCGATGCCATGCAAGGCATCAAAGACTTTATTCCCACACAAAAAAAAGTCGATTACATCCAAGCGCTCTTGCGTGTTGGGTTCGATACGATCGATTTCGGAAGTTTCGTCTCGCCGAAAGCCATTCCGCAAATGCAAGACACGGCCGAGGTTTTATCTAAGCTCGATTTATCGCAAACGTCCTCGAAATTACTGGCTATCATTGCCAATACCAAAGGAGCCATCGACGCTAGTGCGCATCCCGAAATTAACTATCTGGGGTTTCCGTTTTCGATTTCCGAGAACTTTCAGATGCGAAACACGCACAAAACCATTGCCGAGTCGCTCGTAACCTTGCAAGAGATTTGCGAGATAGCCGATACGCATCGAAAATCGGTCGTGGCGTACTTGTCTATGGGTTTTGGAAATCCGTACGGCGACCCATACAGCGTGGAGATTGTAGGCGAGTGGACGGAGAAGTTGGCGCAATTGGGCATCAAAATTATTTCATTGTCCGACACCATCGGAAGTTCGACGCCCGAGGTCATCACGTATCTTTTTGGCAAGCTCATTTCGCTGTATCCCGATATCGAGTTTGGCGCACATTTACATACGACTGCCGATAAGTGGTTCGAGAAAGTCGATGCGGCATATCAAGCCGGTTGCACGCGTTTCGACGGCGCCATTCAAGGCTTTGGCGGTTGTCCGATGGCTAAGGACGAACTCACGGGTAACATGCCCACCGAGAAATTGCTGTCGTATTTCACCGCACAAAAAGCCGATTCGCAGTTGCACGCCATTAACTTCGAAAGCGCCTACAACGAAGCCACAAAGATTTTCACGCAATATCACTAGTTTTATCTCGGCACATCCTGCCGCAAAAAATTACTGGAAATACCGCAGCGGCAGGTCGGGCATTTCACTGCAAGGCGCACTTTTGCTCAGCGTTTCAGCCTGCCTTTTTCTGGGCTTCCGCTGGTCGCCTGCAAAAAATGCGGCTTCAATCGCTGTTCAAAAGCACGGCTTTCCGTTGCATTCCCTTGTGCGAAAATACGTCTCTGAAAAAGAATTCTTTGGAAACGATTGCCGCGGCCGCGATTGCAGTGGAAATAGCGCCGAAGTGGCGGTGTGTGCGGGCGTTTTTGGCGCAGCGACCAACGGAAGCTGTGCGAAACACTGCCCAAACCACCGCAACAAAGCGGTATTGCAACGAAAAGCGCGAAATGCCGCCCAAATAATGCTAGAATTGAATGAAAAGGCAAGCTATTTAGGTTGCAGAAACTCGCAGATTTGAACTATATTTGCACGCAATTATCACACAACTATAATTGCCATGCTTCCAAATTCTTCAAAAATCATCGCCGAGGGTCTAACGTACGATGATGTGCTTCTGGTTCCGAATTTTTCGGAGGTTTTACCAAGAGAAGTCAGTATTAAATCACATTTTTCGCGAAATATTCCTCTAAACGTTCCCGTTGTTTCCGCAGCGATGGATACCGTTACCGAAAGTGCTATGGCTATTGCAATTGCACGTGAAGGCGGTATTGGCGTGCTGCACAAAAATATGACTGCCGAAGCGCAAGCCGCCGAAGTACGCAAAGTAAAACGCGCGGAATCGGGCATGATTATTGATCCGGTTACTCTACCCGAGAACTCGACCGTGGCCGATGCAAAAGCTGCCATGCGCGAATTCGGAATCGGCGGTATTCCCATTGTCGACGAAAACAAAAAGCTAAAAGGCATTGTTACCAATCGCGATTTGCGGTTTGAAAAAGATAACGGCCGACCCATATCTGAAGTAATGACTTCTCAAGGATTGATTACCGTAGCCGAAGGCACCTCCTTGCAAGAAGCCGAAGTGGTGTTACAAGGCAACAAAATTGAAAAATTACCTGTTGTAAACGCAGATAATACGCTCGTCGGACTCATTACTTTCCGTGATATTACCAAGCTAACACAGAAACCGATAGCCAACAAAGACAATTTTGGCAGACTCCGAGTAGCAGCAGCCTTGGGCGTAACGGCAGATGCGGTACAACGTGCAGCGGCCTTAGTTGCCGCGGGTGTCGATGCGGTTGTTATCGATACAGCACACGGACATACCAAAGGCGTAGTTGAAATTCTGAAAGCCGTAAAAGCCGCATTTCCAAGTTTGGATGTTGTGGTTGGAAATATTGCCACAGCCGAAGCAGCCAAATATTTAATTGAGCACGGCGCCGACGGTATAAAAGTGGGTATTGGTCCGGGTTCAATTTGTACTACACGTGTGGTTGCCGGCGTGGGTTATCCGCAGTTTTCGGCGGTTTTAGAAGTCTCTGCAGCCGCTGCAGGAAGTGGTGTTCCCGTTATTGCCGACGGTGGTATTCGATACACTGGAGACATTCCGAAAGCCATTGCAGCCGGAGCGTCTTGTGTGATGTTGGGTTCGCTTTTGGCCGGAACTAAAGAATCGCCGGGCGAAACTATAATTTTCGAAGGACGAAAGTTCAAGTCGTACCGCGGTATGGGATCGGTTGAAGCCATGCAAGAAGGTTCAAAAGATCGGTATTTCCAAGATGTTGAAGACGACATTAAAAAGTTGGTTCCGGAAGGAATCGTGGGTCGCGTTCCGTACAAAGGCGAATTAAACGAATCGATGCAGCAATTTGTGGGCGGTTTGCGTGCCGGAATGGGCTACTGCGGTGCCAAAGACATTGAAACCTTGCAAAAAACCGGTCGTTTTGTACGCATTACCTCCAGCGGAATTACCGAAAGTCATCCGCACAACGTAACGATTACGAAAGAAGCACCGAATTATTCGCGATAAGATTCAATCATATCGATTAGCTTACGACGGTTTCCGACGATCCATAAAATGTCGTTTTTCTCCAAAATCATATCCGATTCTGGGTTAAACGTGCGGTTGCCGCGACGTTCGATACCAACGATGATGCCCGAAGTTTCTTCTCGGATTTTCGAATCGCGTATCGATTTACCAATAAACGTTTCGTTTTTAAGTACAAACTGATTAAGAGAAATATCCGGATCGGCTATGGTCGATGCAGGATGTACTTCGTGATCTTCCAGGAATTTAGAGAACCGCTGAATTTGTTCGTCTGTTCCAATGATGAAAATTTCGTCGGCAGGAAACAGTTTTTCGTTTTTATCGGGTGTTGGAATTACGAAATCGGCACGTTTGATGTATGCGATATTCACGCCAAAAAGTTCACGTAACTTCAATATTTCGAGCGTTTTACCAGAAATATCGGAAGCCGGATCTATTTCGAAACTGGTCATGTGTCCGTCCCATGGAGTTAAGTCGCTTCGGCTGCGGTTTCGCATATAAATCTCTCGTTCATTTAAGTTGTGAATAAAATGACGTTCGATTTTAGCGTATTGCGATTTAAGTTTTCTGGGAAAAAGTAGATACAAGCTAATGAAAACACCCAATAAAATGATGGCAAACAGCGTGCTAAAGAAATGGTCGATAAGAAAACCGACAAGTAAGACGCACAACACAAACCGGAACAATACCATCATGACAATCGGACCGCGATAACGTTTGTTGTTTAGTAGGTTTTGTACCTGAATTTCTGAGGTTTTGTGCCAACCCAAAGCGTAGATAAAAGGAGCGATGGCGAATAAAGTACCTAATGCAACGACAAATCGAAGGCTGCTGTTGTCTTTTGCGAAGGGCAAGATAAATTTCTCGGAAAGCAAAACGATGGCAATAATGATACTGGCATGTAAAGCGATGTGTAAAAAGTATTTTCGCAATAAAATGTGCCAATCGTTTTGTGCCCGAATCGATTGTGCGTTTGCGCTGTAACGTTCGATATTTTTAATCCATTTTCGAGGGAGAATCCGTTCGGCGAAAGCAGCCACGTGATCTCCGGATTTAATGAGATAGGGCGTTGTGAACGTTGTAACTGCCGAAACGGCTACGATAATCGGGTAGAGGAAGTCGCTAGTAACACCCAACGAAGCGCCGAGCGTGGCAATAATGAAAGAGAATTCACCGATTTGTGAAAAGCTCACACCACTTTGAACCGATTGTTTCAGTGGCATTCCCGAAAGCAGCGAACCGGTAGTAGCAAGAATACTTTGACCGAATATGGTTACTAAGGTAAGTATCAGGACAGGTATTGCGTAGTGTTGCAACGTAACCGGATCGATAAGCATACCAACGGAAACAAAGAAAACTGCTCCGAAAAGATCTTTAACGGGTTTTAGTAAATGTTCGATTTGCTCAGCTTTTGTGGTTTCTGCAATAATAGAACCCATAACAAAAGCCCCCAAGGCTGGCGAGAAACCTACGTTTGCCGCTAAAATTACCATGACTAAACAAAGTGCAATGGCAATGATTAACAGCATTTCTTCGGTAATTAATTTGCCGGCATAGCGCAACAGCGACGGTATAAAGAAGATGCCGGTAATGAACCAAAGTGTTAAGAAAAAAACCAGTTTTACAATAACTGTAACGAGCGCAATTCCAGAAATCGATTGGGTTACGGCTATGGTGCTGAGCAGTACTAAAATGATGATGGCTAAAATATCTTGTACAATCAGCGAACCCAGCACGTTTACGGCGAAACGTCGGGTTTTAACACCAAGTTCTTCAAATGTTTTTAAGATAATGGTTGTCGACGATACTGCTAGCATGGCCGCTAGAAAAATGCTATCCATTGTTTTCCAGCCAAGTGCCGTTCCGCAGAGATAGCCTAAAACGAGCATACCGCCAATTTGCGTGCCCGCTGTTACCGAAGCCGTTCCACCAACTTTAAGAAGTTTTTTGAAACTAAACTCCAAACCAAGACTAAACAAGAGAAATATAATCCCGATTTCAGCCCAAACTTTCACGCTTTTGATGTCGGTTACTGTTGGGAAATAATCGAACTTTGATCCAGCTAGGAAGCCAGCAATTAAGTAACCGAGAACTAATGGTTGTTTTAATCGTTTGAAAATGAGTGCTGCAACTCCCGCGGAACAAAGAATGAGTCCGAGGTCGTAAATCAACGGATCGAGATGAAACGTAGAAGAAGCTAATGCAAGCATAGTTACAGTTTGTTGTCGGAAGTTACGATTTTTTTACAACGTTTTTCGGCAACGATTGCCCGGGTTAGCGATTGCAGCGTAAATCCTGCTTTTGAGTCGGCGTGGGGAAGGGCAAAAGCAGATTGCAGCGTAAAGCGCGACGGCAGCCTACCTTTTTGGCGAAGCCGGTACGAATTGCTGCCGGAACCCCCAAAAAAATTAAATTCCTACGTAAGTTGCAGGCGAAATTGCTTTGAGTTCTGATTTCAATTCATCGGAAACACTCAGATTTTCGATAAAATCGGCGATGGCCTGGCGGTCAATTTTTGTGTTTTTACGCGTTAAATCTTTGAGCATTTCGTACGGATTTTCGAAACCTTCTCGACGCAAAATGGTTTGAATTGCTTCGGCAACAACTGCCCAATTGTCCTCTAAATCGGCGGCAACTTTTTGCTCGTTTAACAAGAGTTTGTTTAGTCCTTTTAATGTAGCGTCGAACGAAATTACAGTGTGGGCAATCGGTAAACCTAAATTTCGAAGTACGGTACTGTCGGTTAGATCGCGTTGCAAGCGTGAAATTGGCAATTTTGCGGCAAGATGCTCAAAAATGGCGTTTGCCAGACCGAGATTTCCTTCGCTATTTTCAAAATCAATCGGATTTACTTTATGCGGCATTGCCGACGAGCCAATTTCGCCTTCCTTGATGCGCTGTTTAAAATAATCCATCGAAATGTAGGTCCAGATATCGCGATCTAAATCAATTACAATGGTGTTAATACGTTTCAGGGCGTCGCAAAAAGCCGCTAAATGGTCGTAATGTTCGATTTGTGTTGTCGGAAAAGAGTGCTTGAGTCCGAGTGTATCTTCCACGAAAGTGGTTCCAAATTGTTTCCAATCTATTTGCGGATAGGCCACAGCGTGTGCGTTAAAGTTCCCGGTTGCGCCTCCAAACTTTGCTGCAAACGGAATGTTTTGCAACAAACGCAACTGTTCCTCAAGTCGAACAACAAAAACCTCGAATTCTTTGCCCAAACGGGTAGGAGAGGCGGGTTGTCCGTGCGTGCGTGCCAGCATCGGAATGTCTTTCCAAGTGATAGAAAGTTCTTTCAGTTTCGCGATAAGTTCGGTGAATAGCGGCAAATAAACTTTGAAATACGCTTCTTTCAACGATAATGGAATCGCCGTATTGTTAACGTCTTGCGAGGTTAATCCGAAGTGTATAAATTCTTTAAAATTAGATAATTGTAAGGAATCAAATTTTGCTTTGATGAAGTATTCAACCGCTTTCACGTCATGATTGGTCGTTTTTTCGGTCTCTTTGATTTGCTTCGCATCTTCGTCACTAAAATTGTGATAGATATTTTTTAGCGCATCGAATTTGTCTTTTGGAAAATCTTTAAGCTGTGGAAGTGGAATTTCGCACAGAGCTATAAAGTAATCAATTTCTACACGCACGCGGTAGTACATTAGTGCGCGTTCGGAGAAGAATAATCCAAGAGCTTCTGTTTTTTTACGGTAGCGACCGTCGATCGGTGAAATAGCGGTTAAAGCACTGAGCGCGCTCATAGTTGTTGTTGTTTTAAAGAAGTGGCAAAGATAGCCAGAAAACCCGATTTAGCTGGTGAATTTTTGAAAAAGCGCGGGTAAAATTTCGGCTGCTTTTCCGCTGTGAATCGAGATTTTTCTGCGAATATGTCTTACTTCGGCCGGATTTAAATCGATGTAATGCACTTGAGCGTGCGGCGGTGCGTAATCGATTAAAGAAGCCGCTGGATATACTTGCATGGAAGTACCAACTATGAAAACCACGTCGGCTTCAGCAATGATGTTTGCGGCATTGGGTAGTTCGGGAACGGCTTCTCCGAACCAAACGATGTGTGGTCGAAGCGGGTGGTTTTGGTCGTCGCGATTGGAATCCGACATATCGCCATCAAAGTCTATCACATATTTGTAATTGCGTGTACTTCGCGCCTTTCGCAATTCGCCGTGCAAATGAAGTACGTTTGAACTTCCGGCGCGTTCGTGCAAGTCGTCGACGTTTTGTGTAATGATGTTTACGTGAAAGTGTTTTTCAAAATCAACCAAAGCGAAGTGCGCCGGATTGGGTTTTACTTGTAATAACTGGCGTCGACGCTCGTTGTAGAAGTCCAAAACGAGTTGTTTATTTCTTTGCCAAGCTTCGGGTGTGGCAACATCTTCAATGCGATGGCCTTCCCAGAGTCCGTCGGCGTCGCGAAAAGTTTTTAAGCCGCTTTCAGCAGAAATTCCGGCTCCGGTAAGTACAACTAATTTCTCTTTCATGCTTCGGTTTTAGTCAAATTACGGAAATTTCGCCGACTTTTGACATAAGAATTTTCTGAAAATGATTTCGAAAGCAGAACAAGATTACTTGCAGTATTTAGAGACTTTTTTGACCGATGCGCGCAAAGCTCGGTTTGATGAAGTTTTGGTGAATCGAACCAATCATCTAACCATTGCCATCGAAGATGTGTATCAATTACATAATACCAGTGCGGTTTTGCGCAGTTGCGAGTCGTTTGGCGTGCAGCAGCTGCATGTTATTGAGGAGCGTTTTGGAAAGCGAATCGATAAAGAAATTGCGATGGGAGCGCAAAAGTGGGTGGATGTGCATCGATTTGATCGTGTGGATGCTTGCGTTTTAGATTTGAAAAATCGCGGTTATCAAATTGTGGCTACGAGTCCGCGCGGAACCGACTGCGATTTACACGATTTCGACGTTCAGCAGCCGTTCGCGGTGTTTTTTGGAACGGAGCGTCACGGATTGAGTGCGGAAGTGTTGGATCAAGCCGATCGGTTTTTGAAAATTCCGATGGTTGGATTTACGGAAAGTTTGAATATTTCGGTAAGTGCTGCTATTATCATTCAGCAATTAACCGATCGGATTCGGCGCGAAGTACCGCAGTGGCAACTTGATGAACGCTCGTATTACGAAACGAAACTGCGCTGGACCAAAGCGTCGATAAAGGATATAAAATTGATCGAAGAGCGGTATTTTAGTACTTTGAGTTAGCTTCTCTTTTTCAGGATTTTATACTCTTCGTAGCAGGCACTGATTGCATCCATAATTTGGAGATCGTTTGCCGATTTGATAAACGATTCGGAATAGTTACAGCGTTCTAGAATTTCGCTGATTTCTTTTGGAGAAACGCCCAATAGGATGGAAATGGTTTCGCGGTCGTACTTGGATTCAAGCAGATTTCGAACGGTATCGTCTTTTTTCATTTCGCGTAAACGTTTCAGCTCTCGCGGTTTCTTCCCAAAGATATTGTATAGTAAATCGGTCGGATTGAAAATGGATTCGACCACGCGTTTAAATGCTTGTGGTGAGGTGTCGCCAACTTCGTAACCCGCGGATATTCCACTGATTGAATACCGGTAATTTTCTTTAACAGGCACAATTTTCGCGTCAACTTCAATGTATCCGGTAAGTGTGTACGGACGCAGCACAACTTCTTCCAAAGCATAAGCTTTTTCCGTGAGGTAAATGGTTGTTTCTTTGTTTTTAATCCAGTCGTTTGTAACACGTAAACGCAGCGACTTAAATCCGAGCATAGAAACGTGTAAGGTATCGTTTACGGAAGCTGCTAGGGTGAATTTACCGTTTTCGGTGGTAGTTGCACCTTTTACGGTATTAATGTTAATGATGTTAGCGTTAGCAATCGGGCGGTTATCGGCTTCATTAACTATAGTTGCGGAAATAATTGTTTGCTGCGAATCAGACTGCGCAAATGAAAAAGGTATAAAACAAAAAAAGAGCAACGCAACAAGATATTTCATTTGAGTTTATTCATCGTTTTTGGAATTGTAAAACTCGGATATATTTTGCTGCGTTCCGCTCTTTGTAAGCAAAAATTAACAAACTTTAGCTTCGTCTAGGGCTTTTTGGTTTGTCTCCAGCACCAAATTGATTGGCGCGTCGTGATGCTCTATTGGGTTGATCAGACTTTTTGACATCTGCAAAAGAAGATCGGCGACCTTTATTTTCCGTTGGAGCACTGTCGCTGCGACGGAATGTACGCTCTCTTTTTGGCGTGCCAAATTGTTCGCGTGGTTTCGATTCGCTTCGAGGTCCGAACGATTTTCTACCGTTGTGATCTCTGCGGTTGTTGCTGCCTTCGTTTTTAGAGATTTCCACGTTTATACGGCGACCTTCCAACGTCATGTTGTTCAAAACTTCCATCACGTGATCGGTATGTTCCGGATCGGTGTTGAAGAATGAGAATCCCTCTTTAACGTCAACTTTATAAACTGCGTCTCTTCCAAGATCGAGCGTTTCTTTAAGGAAATCTTTTAAAGACATCCAATCGAAATTATCGCGAGAACCGATGTTCACGAAATAGCGAATAGCTCCGCCGGAGAATTCACGAGGTTCGGCGCTGCTGCGTTTTTCGCCAGATGAAGAAAGATCTTTCGATTTTTTATAGTAGTTGATAAATCGGTTGAATTCTACAGAAACCATTTTCTTAATAAGCTCTTCTTTGGTAAGACCTTCGAGAACGGTATTAATTGCTGGTAAGTAGTTGTCGATGTCGTGATCAACTTCGGTATCTTTAATCTTGTTTGCTAAATGCAGTAACTGAATTTCGCAGATTTCGATTCCTGAAGGAATTGGCTTTTCTTCGAATTTCTGTTTGATAATACGCTCAATAGCAGATATTTTACGTAGTTCACTTTTAGTGATGATTACGATAGAAACACCCGATTTTCCTGCACGACCGGTTCGTCCTGAACGGTGGTTGTAGGTTTCGATTTCGTCGGGAAGTTGGTAGTTGATTACGTGCGTTACGTTGTCGACGTCAATTCCGCGTGCAGCTACGTCGGTGGCAACAAGCATTTGAATTTGGCGGCCACGGAACGCTTTCATTACGCCGTCGCGTTGTGCTTGTGATAAATCGCCGTGTAAAGCAGCAGCATTGTATCCGTCTTCGATAAGTTTTTCAGCAACTTGTTGTGTATCGCGTTTGGTTCTACAGAAAATTACAGAGAAGATATCCGGATTGGCATCGGCCAAACGTTTAAGTGCTTCGTAACGATCTCTAGCGTTTACAAGGTAGAATTCGTGAGATACGGTTGCAGAACCTGAATTTTTGGCACCGACCGTAATTTCGATAGGTTCTTCCATGAACTTTTTCGCGATACGCGCCACTTCTGCGGGCATTGTTGCGGAGAAAAGCCAAGTTCTTTTTTCGTCGGGAGTGGTCGACAAGATGCTTACGATATCGTCGTAAAAGCCCATGTTAAGCATTTCGTCGGCTTCGTCGAGAACGCAATAATTGATTTGAGAGATGTCGACATAACCTCTGTTGATCATGTCCTGCATTCTACCTGGTGTGGCCACAACGATGTGTGCGCCTTTTTTGATTTCTCGTGCTTGTTCAGAAATACTCGCTCCGCCGTAGATGGCTACTACGCGAAGACCGTTATCGTATTTGGCGTAATTTTTAAGTTCGTTTGTAATCTGCAAGCACAGTTCGCGTGTGGGAGCGAGAATCAGTGCCTGAGTTGCGCGTTGGCTTAGGTCCATTTTCTGGATAAGCGGGAAACCGAAGGCGGCTGTTTTGCCTGTACCGGTTTGTGCCAATGCAACTAAATCTGTTTCTTGCTCCAATAGAATTGGAATCGCTTTTTGCTGGATTTCGGTAGGATTTTCAAATCCCAGATCGACAATCGCGCGTTGTAGCGAATCACTCAATCCTAATTGTTCAAAGTTATTCATAAAGGGTATTAAAATTTGCTGCAAAAGTACGTCGTTAAATCGGCACTGCCTAACGTTTGTTGTAAAGGTTTTGAATTATTAGTATTTGAAAATCAATTATTTAATATTCTGTCGTTGATTTGGGAATAAATTTTGTGGGTTGAAATCGGTCGGACAGTGGGCTTGTCGTGGTAAAAGTAACTGTAATTAAAGCTCAGATAAAAGATTGAAAGGTAGTTGTTGAGCTGTACTTTTGGTTCTTTAATCTTATCGATTAATTGAGAAATTTTGCGTTTCATACGGCTTTTAAGCGTATTTAGCGAGCATTGCTAAACGGCGAATGCGTTTTTTTATCGCATTAGTTTCCTCTCTGTATGTCGTTTTTCTTTTTATTCCAGCTGTATCGATTGCTTTCTCAAGGCATTCAAGAGTTTTTGGTTCGGAATGAAATCCTTTTTTCCAAATAAATTTCATTTCAGTAAGGTTATTTCTATTGATGTGATAGGAAATAGATCCTTTTACAACTTGCATAACCGACGAAAGATCAGTGGATACATGTAGATTGATGATGATATCTACATAGTGTTCTTCGTTGTAGATAAAGTGCAGTTGGCAAGATTTAATGGACAATTGTTGTTGAATAAGATTCACGATTGCTTTTTCGCATTCAGAATTGATGATTTTTCTTTCATCTCTTGTTGCCCAAATTACCCGAACGAGGTTGTGAGTTTCTTTTGCAGTCATGGCGTATATATTTAAAATTAGATTAAGAGATGTAAAAGTAATAAGGCAAAATTTAACGCGGTTACGGGTTTTCCGTAAATTTTGATTAGTAAGTATTTTTTTTGATTAAAGATAAAGGACTAAGTATCAAAGCGTGTACTAGGACTTAGAATCACGCTTTGATAATGGACAAATGATGGAACTCGCGACAAAGGAGTAGATACTTTGAATACATATTTTTAACAGTAGCCGACAGGGATAAATCATGATTGATAATTATCTAGGGAAATTAGATTTTACTTAGTGTAGACAGTAGTGATTGATTACGACTAGTCTTGGCTGATCTTGGCTGGTATTGGCTGATCTTGGACGACCACGATAGGGTACAAGTGACCACGTCCCGAAACGACTAACTACGACTGGCCACCACTGGGAAGAACTAACTACGGCTGATTACGGCTAGGTACTACTAACTAAGGCTAGGTACTACTAACCACGACCATGGACTACTAACCAGCACTAGGAATAACTAACTACGGCTGACCAGGGCGAGCTACCACTAACCACAATTAGTTACTACTAACCACGACTAGTTACGAGTTTCTAAGACTATGCACGACGAATCTTCTATAACGATTAAAAACTCCGGTTGGTCAGAATCTAGTGGGTTTAATCTCGATCATCACTTTACAATACTTATTATTCCTAGGTTACTGCAATACATGTCGATATAGGGTAGCTATCACTAACTGATCTACGCTACAGACGATGCACATCGAACGGTCTCAAAAATATGCAATCAATCCTAATCAACTCTGGCAAAGTGTAACCAACCGTAACCAAACACCGTTAACTCCAACCAAATGCAACCAACTCTGATCAATCCCAATCAATCACCGCTAACTCCAAAAAGCCCCAACCAACCCCAACCAACCCCAACCAACCCCAACCAACCGCAACCAATCACCGTCAACCCTAAGAAACCCCAAGAAACCCTCATTAAGACTAACCAACCCCAACCAACCCCCGTCAACCCCCGTCAACCCCATTCGCTGGAAAACCGTCCCCATCTACCACTTATCTGACAGTACCGCTTTTTCTCCAGTCTTTATTACGGGATTCCCGCATATTTCAAAAAACTTGTTAAACATCAAAAACAATTGAAGTCGCCGTAAATAGTAATAGCCAATGATTTAATTGTTGAAAACCGTTGTCTAACTTAGACGATGGCACAACCGCAAAAACAGTCGCCGATTTTGCTAAAAAATCACTTTTTTAATTACCGGATAGCTGTGCACTATTTTTCGCGTTAGCGGTTGCAGCGATATCCTTTTGCCGGAGTTCCGGAGGCAAAAGATTTAGCGGAAAACGCGACGGCAGCTGCACCCAATTCAAAATAAATTCGATGCAGCTGCCGGAACGCCCAAAAAAAGAAAATCTAATTATTTCGGATGCTTATCGGTAGGTTGTAAATCGTACGGACTGCTTTACCTGCTTTCATACCCGGTTTCCATTTGGTACGCAGATCTTTTAAAACGCGAATTGCTGCGCGCTCGGTGCCGTAACCGGGGTTTTGTAATACTTTGATGTTGCTGATGCTACCGTCGGTTTCAACCACAAACGAAACCAGTAATTTTAGCGTTGTACCGCTCTCCATATCCGGATGCTCGAAATTTTCGGCGATGTAACGGTAGAATGCAGACAAGCCGCCCGGAAATTCCGGCATTTTGTCGACCATGCCCGTGCTTATCGGCTTGTCGGACGTACCCTCTGTCGAACCACCTGTATCTGTTGTAACGCCCGTAACTGCTGTACCGTTTTCGGATCCTTGCGGACTCCCCGTTGTGTTTGTTTCGCCCGTATCCGACTTCGCGGTAGTAACTGTAGATGCTTCAACCGGCGACGCATCAGTGGCAGTAGTAACAGTAGCAAAACCTAAATTTCCGGTGGGGTCAACTGAAGTACGCTTTTTAGGCTGCTCCATAGCTTTTGGTTCCGGCTTGGGTTCTTCTACCTTCACTCTAGACACTCGTACCGGAGTTACAAGATATTCCGGACCGCTGTCTGTAATAATTGCATTTGCATCCGTGCTGCTCGCATACATGAGGGCCGAAACGCCCATACATAAAAGTGCAATGGCTAAGAAAAAGGCTTTGGCCGTTATTTGGTTGGATTTTTTACGCAATTCATAAGCTCCATACTCCTGATTGCGGTTTTCGAATACTAAGGCGATCCACGACGCACTTACAACGCTCACTGTTCTCATAAAAATAAAAATTTTGGTTAGCGTAGTGGTGTGTCATGACGGCTCTTTTCTTCATAACGCAGAAGGCAGAGCTCTTATTGCGAGCGACTTAAATTTTTTTAGACTCGTTCAAGGCGCGCTGTTCTAAAAAGTCGAGTAGCTTTCGGACGGCGCGACCGCGGTGCGAAATCGCATTTTTTTCTTCTTTGCTCATTTCGGCAAAGGTGCGCGTGCTGCCTTCTGGGATAAAAATCGGATCGTAACCAAATCCTTCCTGACCGCGAGTTTCTGTGGTGATGGTTCCGCGAATCTCGCCTTCAAAAAAGTGCACGCCGTCGGGTAATTTTAAGGCAATAACCGTAACAAAGCGCGCCGCTCGATTACTTTCATTTTGCAATTCGCGCAGGAGTTTTTCGATGTTTGCCGTGGCATTGCCGTGTTCGCCAGCATAACGCGCTGAGTACACGCCGGGAGCAGCATTTAGCGCGGCGACTTCCAAACCACTGTCGTCGGCGAAACCCAACACACCGTAATGTTCCGAAAGGTAATCTACTTTAAGGAGCGCATTGCCTGCAAAAGTTGTTGCCGTTTCGGGAATGTCGGGAACTTCGGTTAAATCCAGCAAGCTTTTTAGCTCGTACGATGCCGGGAAAATTTGCTGCAATTCGCGTACTTTATTGGCGTTAGCTGAGGCGAAAAAAAGTGTCATTTTTCAAGGATTTTGGTGTTTCAAACTTACATAATGTCTCAGATTTAGCTTTGTTATTTTTCGACAATTAGATTACTGCTGCCCTTTGCGGAAAACTGCCGTTGCCTTAGTGCCGTTGCGAGTAAGGTAATTTCTTTTCAATGCGATGATTTCCAGATAGATATAGATAAAACATCACAGCATCCAGCGTTCAAAGCCGCGACCTTCAATGAGGTAATCGCAGCTGTTTTGCAGTCGTGAAATGGCTTGTTGTTCCCAGCCGGAGAAGGTATTTTGACCCAAAAGTGCCAGTTGAATTTCTTTTTGAAAACGTGCGGTTTGCGTTTCGTGTATGAGTTGCCAGTAATCTATAATT
>NZ_NOXX01000129.1 GCF_002251775.1 Flavobacterium aurantiibacter | reverse complement strand
TGTCGAAGGTTGGTGCCTGAGCTTGTCGAAGGCTAACCGCAAAGTACGCAAAGCTTTGCGCAAAGTACGCAAAGCTGTTTGAGTATCAAGATTGGAGTAGTTAGTATTACGGCTTCGATGAGTTCATCATTTTACGTTTCATGTTCCCAACCTAACCCGCGTATCGTAGAAGCCCGAGCGAGTCGATGCTGGTTTTTTTAGAAGCTAGTCCCGACAGCTATCGGGATAGAATCCTTGACGTTCAGCATTTTACGTTTTAAGTTCCGACCCGAACCCACGTATCGTAGGTGCCTGAGCTTGTCGAAGGCTGGTGCGATTGTTTGGTGGTTTGACACGTTCTGTGTTTTCCTCAACGGTACCCTATTGTGCAAAATTCTGTGAGGTTCAGTGTTTTCAGTGCGCTAAAAAAGCTGGTACGTAAGCTTGTCGAGGGCTGGTTTTTCTTTTCTCCTTTCAATAGCTATCAGAATTCACCTTTTCACTCTTTTAGCTTGTTTAGCTTTTTTAGCTTCTTTTTATTTTCTTCAATCTCGCAATCTTTTAATCTTTTAATCTTTCAATTGAAATTCGCTATGCGTGTTCGATCGATTTTGCAATTTCCACATCGGCATGTACGTGTGCAGCATTGGCACGTCCGCTTGGATCTTGGTTTTCTTGCCATTTCGGAATCCATTTACGAACCGTTTGCGCAGCGCTTTGCTGTGGGTAAAATTTGTGGAAAATACTGCGATAAAAATACGCTTCCTTGGTTGCCGGCGTGTTGTATGGGAACAATTTTTCGGCCTCTGCCATTTGCAAATCGCTTACCTGCGACGCACAATATTCAATCAACGTATCGATCCAGCTGTAGCCTACACCATCGGAAAACTGCTCTTTTTGTCGCCATAATACCGATTCCGGTAAAAACGGATCTTCTGGTGTATCAAACGCTTTACGTAAAATGTATTTCTCGCGACCTTCGTAAGTTTTTGGCTGCTTTTCTACCGGATCAATCTGCATCGCAATATCTAAAAATGCCTTGTCTAAGAACGGAACGCGCGCTTCCAATCCGTGCGCCATGGTCGATTTGTCGGCGCGAAGTAGGTCGGCAGTAAACAACTTTTGTACGCGTTCTACCGTTTCTTTTCTAAAATCATCAGCAGTTGGCGCGTTTCGGAAATACAAATAACCTCCGAAAACTTCGTCGGCTCCTTCACCAGAGAGTACCACTTTTACGCCCATGTCTGTAATGGCTTTTGATAAGAAAAACATGGGCGTACTGGCGCGAATCGATGTTACATCGTAGGTTTCGAGATGCCAGATGAGCTTTTCAAGAATAGCAATTCCTTGCTCAATCGTAAAGTGGATTTCGTGGTGTTCGGTTCCGAGAAATGCAGCAACGTCGCGAGCTGCTGCGGCATCTGGGGCTGATGCATCGAGACCGATTGAAAATGATTTTAACTTTTTCCCCTGTTTTTTAAGCAAACGCGCTGCAATAGCCGAGGTTAGGGAAGAGTCTAAACCTCCCGATAACAGCACACCAATAGGCACGTCGCTCATTAATCGTTTTTGAGTAGCTGCAATTAAACCTTCGCGAATGGCTGTGTAATCTACAGGAACGGCTTCACTTTGTAAATCTTCGTATTTTGGTTTGTAGTATTTCACAAAACCCGTTTCTGGAGTGTAATAGTGACCAGGAGGGAAGGTCGAAAATGTTTTACACTGATCGGCAATTGCTTTCATTTCTGAAGCAAAATAGGTTCTGCCGCGCTCGTCGACACCGTAATATAGGGGTTTTACGCCCAGTGGATCGCGACCCGCAATAAAATCATCGCCATCAACAACAACAAAGGCAAAGTCGCCGTCTAGCTTGTCTACAAAATCGTATTTGAATTTCTCGTACAAGCGCACAATGATTTCAGAATCCGATTTCGTTCTAAACGTATCGTGGGCAAAGTACGCTTGCTTAAGCAGTTGGTAATTATAAATCTCGCCGTTATGGATCATCCAAGCCGAACCGCTACCTTGAATGGGTTGTTTTCCTGAATGTAAATCTATAATCGACAAACGTTCATGGGCCAAGATATGCCCAGAGTCGGTTACGTGGATATCACTTTCATCGGGTCCGCGGTGCGACATCCGTTTAGACAGTTGTGCAACTAGTTTTTCGTCTTTTCCTTTTCCTAATACGGCTAATATTCCACACATAATTTTATTGCTTTAAATCTGTTGCAAATATGCCGGTTAATGTTTTTATTGTAAAATTAAAATGTATTTTTAGTTATAAATTAAAATTTTTTTGAGTCATTTTATTAATATTATTAAATTTTTGAATTCAAAATACCTTTGTTTCATTTAAAATTGGAAGATGAAAAGCCGAACGATTTCTCAAAACCACTTATAATAAGAAGGCGTGCCGCTCCTTTTTGCTGGTTTTCGGTCATATTTCGTTCTTTTATCGCAGAACCGCAGTACATTAAAACGGTTGTCTCAAAAAACATTTCAATACGAAAACGTTGTAGTTTCTTTCTGGTTTTTTAGGCAGACTATAAAATCTTACTTTTGGAAATTTGCCAAACCAATTGTAACCTATGATTACCAATACCGAACTTGAATACAAAGGCGATCAGTACCCTTCAGCAGTGCTCGAAGTAAAACAAGAAGCCGACTCTATCTTCTTTTCAACAGGAAATAACGTAATTCTCAAAGTAACTGTTCTACGCGACAGTTTGTTACGCTTTCGCTACACAACTAAAGGGTATTTTAGCAACGATTTTTCGTACGCCATTGATAAAACACAGTCGCACGGTTACAACTTTTTAGAACTTACCGAAGGAACCGACGTGTATCAAATCAAAACCAATAAGGTGGTTTGTATGATTCGAAAAGCCGACTTGCGTGTGGCGATTTTCGATTTAAACGGAAACATTATTCTAGAAGACGAATCGGGTTTTCACTGGGAAGAGAATTATCACTTTGGTGGAAACATCGTTAAAATGAGCAAAATTTCTCACGAAGGCGAAAGCTATTACGGCATGGGCGATAAGGCTTCGCATTCGAATCTAAAAGGAAAGCGCGTCGAAAACTGGGCGATGGATCAGTACGCGTTTCATAAAGATCAAGAACCGCTATATAAAGTAGTTCCGTTTTATATCGGTTTACACAACAAAAAAGCCTACGGAATTTTCTTTGACAACACCTTCCGTACGTGCTTCGATTTTGCACACGAACGCAGAAATATTACCAGTTTTTGGGCTGAAGGTGGCGAAATGAACTACTACTTTATTTATGGTCCGGATATGGCCGACGTAGTTACAACCTACACGCATCTGACGGGAAAACCGGAAATGCCGCCTATGTGGACACTCGGTTACCACCAATGTAAATGGAGTTATTATCCAGAAAGTAAAGTGAAGGAAATCACTTCTAAATTTCGTGAATTGCGTATTCCTTGCGACGGTATTTATTTGGACATCGATTACATGGAAGGTTTCCGTTGTTTTACTTGGAATAAGGAGTATTTTCCAGATCCAAAACGCATGGTTGCCGAATTGGCTGAAGACGGATTTAAAACCGTTGTAATCATTGATCCTGGAATTAAAATCGACCCGAACTATTGGGTGTATAAAGAAGCGCTAGAAAAAGATTACTTCTGCAAACGTGCCGACGGTCCGTACATGAAAGGAAAAGTGTGGCCTGGCGAATGTAATTTCCCTGACTATACAAACCCGGAAGTACGCGAATGGTGGGCTGGTTTATTTAAAGAATTGATTGCCGACATTGGTGTAAAAGGAGTTTGGAACGATATGAACGAACCTGCCGTAATGGAAGTTCCCGGCAAAACATTCCCTATGGATGTGCGCCACGATTACGACGGAAATCCGTGCAGCCACCGAAAAGCACACAACATCTATGGAACTCAAATGGCGCGCGCAACCTATGAAGGTGTGAAGCGATTTGCGTATCCGAAACGTCCGTTTATTATTACACGTTCGGCGTATTCAGGTGCACAGCGTTATACTTCGTCGTGGACTGGCGATAACGTTGCAAGTTGGGAGCATCTGTGGATTGCCAATATTCAAATGCAACGGATGTCGATTTCAGGAATGGGCTTTACCGGTTCCGATATTGGCGGTTTCGCAGAACAACCAAGCGGTGAGTTGTACGCACGTTGGATTCAATTAGGCGTGTTCCATCCGTTTTGTCGTACGCATTCTTCCGGCGATCATGGCGAACAAGAACCATGGTCGTTCGATGCCGAAGTAATTGATATCACACGTAAATTCGTGGAGCTTCGTTATAAATTACTGCCCTATCTCTACACCATGTTTTGGGATTATGTAAACGACGGTGTTCCGATGTTAAAACCGTTGGTGTACTTCGATCAGGAAGATATCCAAACACATTACCGAACCGACGAATTTTTGTTTGGAAATCAGATTCTCGTTTGTCCGATTTTAGAGCCAAACGCCCAAGGCCGACGCATGTACTTGCCACGCGGAAACTGGTATAATTACTGGACCAACGAATGGATTTGCGGCGGAAAAGAACTTTGGGTAAGCACAGCGTATCACGAAATTCCGATTTTTATTAAAGAAGGTGCTATCATTCCGAATTATCCGATTCAGCAGTACGTAGGCGAGAAGAAGTTTGAAGAAATTAGTTTGGAAGTGTATTACAAAGAAGGTAAAGAAAAATCGACTTTGTACGAGGATGCACAAGACGGCTACGATTACAACAAAGGACGTTACAGTCATTCAACTTTTAGCTTCCGCGGAAAGGAAAAAGAAGTAGCCATTCTTCAGCACAAAGAAGGAAAATTCGTCACTGATTACAACAAATACCGCGTTCGTTTTTACGGCCTGCCTTTTGAAATCGGTAAGGTTCAAATCGACAATGAAGAGGTGAACTTGAAAGATGTTTTAGTAGGAAAGAACGAATTGCTGGTCGATAAAGATTTTACTGAACTGCATATTGCTGCAAAGGGACTTAAGAAATAAAGTTCGGAAAAAAAGATTTGAGCAAAAGTTTTTCTACAAATTATAAAAGGAAGGCTTTATCAATAGAATTAACTTTGCGAAAAATATAGAAATGAAAAATAAGTCAATAATTCCAGCGGTACTATTTCTACTTCTTGCTTTAGCTTGTGCTACGAACCCAGTTACGGGAAAAAAGACACTCGCTTTAGTAGATAACTCGGCCATTTTGCCTTCTGCTTTTCAGCAATACAACGATTTTTTGAAAACCAATAAAGTGGTTGCAGGTACAGCCGATGCGAAACGCGTTGAGTTGGTAGGAAACAAAATTCGCGCAGCAGCAGAGAAGTTGCTTGCGGCACGAGGGCAGAGTGCAGCCTTGAAAGACTACCGCTGGGAGTACAAATTAATTGAAAGCAAGGAAGTTAACGCTTGGTGTATGCCAGGAGGCAAAATTGCATTTTATACCGGAATTCTTCCAATAACCAAAGATGAAGCTGGAATTGCTGTAGTTATGGGACACGAAGTGGCGCACGCACTTTTAAATCACGGTCAGCAGCGTATGAGTGGCGGTGTTTTGGCGGAGCTTGGCGCTGGTTTAGTTGGAGCGGCCGTGGGAGGGAAGTCAGAACAAACACAGGCCTTAGCCATGCAGGCTTATGGTGCCGGTGCACAGTTTGGTGCATTGCTTCCGTTTTCGAGAAGTCACGAAACTGAAGCTGATGAAATCGGACTCATTTTAATGACCATAGCGGGTTACAATCCAGATGTGGCTGTTCCGTTTTGGCAACGTATGGCGGCACAATCGGGAGGGAAAGAGCCTGCGGAGTTCATGAGCACACACCCCTCGAACAGTACACGAATTGCGAATATCCAGCAACAAATTCCGATTGCTCGACGCGAAGCAGCCAAGCTGGGAGTTACTCCAAAATAAAGACTGTATAAAAACATTTCAATTAACGCGAAAGCTGTTCTTTTGGGCGGCAATTCGCGTTTTTCATTTTTCCCGATAACTCTCGGTACGCAGCAACAAAAATACAGCTAGTTCAATCAAACGGGAAGAATTATCAGCTAATGCGAAAGTAATTACCAATTTGCGGGAATGGCTATCAAAGAAATATTTTGGTCAAAATTAGCTGAGGCTGAACTTGCTGGTGTTTTAGAATGCTACTTCAAAAGGAATGGTAATGCAAAATACGGTCTTTAAAACCTGAACTCGATTAATTTTTTTGTCAGAACGCTAGAAATGAACAAATTGTAAAATCAAAAAGCTAGGGAAAGGAACAACTACCACGCTAAACAGATAAACGGCAGCCTGTGTCGTTTGATTTTTCCGCTTTCCTGATAGTATCCCAAAACAAATCTGCCTTGTAATCAAACATTGCTTTGTGTTTACATCGATTTTAAAAAACAATTGAATTAATTCGTACTTTTAAATTTCTTAATTAAAATAGCCATGAAACTTGAGCAAAGCTTTCAAAGTAAAAAATTGGAGTTAATACAATGGCTTTCATCCGTTGAAGATGTTTCTATTATCGAAAAAATAGTGGAATTGAGAAAAACAGAAACCACCGACTGGTGGCATACTATTTCAGAAACTGAGAAAAAAGCCATTGAAAACGGAATCCAAGATGCTAATTCGGGTAAGTTAAATCCGCATTCAAGCGCAAGAAAGGTGTATAAGAAGTGGTTATAAAATCCTGTAGACTGATTTCTCTTTAAAAGAACTAGAACAGACAATCAGATACTTAGGGGAAAATTGGTCAGAGACGGAATTAAGAAATTTAGCAACAAATATTGAAGAAATATTAGTTCTAATTTCTCAAAATCCATACTTGTTTCAAGAATCAGAATCTAAGAAAGGCATTCGTCGAGTCATCATTTTAAAATACAACACACTTTACTACAGATTATCAAACGAACAAGTTGAAAATATCGCATTTTTTTCAAACAGACAGAGTCCTGAAAAGATAAAGCTAAAGTAATACGATACGTTCTAGTGAATTTCCCCTGCACTAGGGATTGCAACGGAAAGCCGTGACACCCAAAAGGGATTGAAGCAAGTGAAGTAGTGGCGACCAACGGAAGCCACTGCAACACATAGCTGAAACGCTTTTGGGTGGCGCGCCTTGTAGTGGAAAGCCCGACCTGCCGCAACCAAACTTCCACTATTTTCGCGCGGCAGGAAGTGCCCAAATTATTCGTTTTGTATGCTTAGAACCTGTGGCCAATCGAAAATCCTTTTTCCAACAAATTAAGAAAGCCGAAACTTCGATTACGTGCCAATATTGTTATATTTGGCGTTCGTTTATTAGAAGCTAATTGTTACTATGAAATTACTTGAAGGAAAAACTGTGATTATTACTGGCGCAAGTCGCGGAATTGGAAAAGGAATTGCCGAAGTTTTTGCAAAACACGGCGCAAACATTGCATTTACGTACAGCTCCTCGGCGGCCGCTGCCGAAGAATTGGCTGCAAAATTAGCTGCTGAAGGCGTAACTGTAAAAGCTTACCAATCGGATGCCTCAAAATTCGATGCTGCACAAGCTTTCGTTGATCAAGTTTTACAAGATTTTCCTTCTATTGATGTGCTTATTAACAACGCCGGAATCACTAAAGACAACCTTTTGATGCGTATGTCGGAAGCCGATTTCGATCAAGTAATTGAAGTGAATTTGAAGTCGGTTTTTAACATGACCAAAGCCGTTCAGAAAACCATGTTAAAACAACGTTCGGGTTCTATTATTAATATGAGTTCGGTTGTTGGTGTGAAAGGTAACGCCGGACAAACCAATTACGCAGCCTCGAAAGCGGGAGTGATTGGTTTCACGAAATCGGTTGCTTTGGAATTGGGTTCGCGAAACATTCGTTGCAACGCCATTGCTCCAGGTTTTATCGAAACCGAAATGACCGCGAAATTGAACGAAGAAGTAGTTAAAGGCTGGGCCGAATCGATTCCGTTGAAGCGCGGCGGAAGCACCGAAGACGTAGCCAACGCGTGTTTGTTCCTCGCTTCGGATATGAGTGCCTACGTAACGGGCCAGGTTCTTAACGTCGACGGCGGTATGCTAACCTAATTATTCCCAATTTTATTATGGACGTATTGACGGTTGTCAGTATTCTTATCGGCGCAGGCGCAGCTTTCGGTCTGGCATGGTATCAGTATTTTTACCAATCTACCGACCGATCCCGCTATTACAAATTGCTTTTTTGGTTGCGATTTCTCGGAATATTTTTCATCATTCTCGCAATCATCAATCCGCGGTTTAATCGAACAACGCTTGAAGTAAAGAAACCAATACTTGCAGTAGTTGCTGATAATTCGTTGTCCATTAAATATTTAAACGCTGAAAATCAAGTTCAGCAAACTGTTGCGTCTTTGCAAAACAATAACGCCTTAAACGACAAGTTTGAATTGCGCTTGTTTACGATCGACGAAGCTTTGAAAGATACGACTGCTTTCGATTTCTCGGGAAAAAGTTCAAACTTACACGAAGCAGCGTCTGGCTTGCAGAATTTGTTCCGCGGTAAAAGTCGCGCAACTGTTTTGGTTAGCGACGGGAACCAAACTGGCGGATCGGATTTTGTTTACAGTTTTGGAAAATCGCAACCTGTTTTCAGTGTCGTTGCAGGCGATACGCTCAAACAAACCGATGCTAAGATTGCAAAAATCAACGTAAACAAGTTTGCATTTAAAGGCAATCAGTTTCCGTTCGAATGTTTTGTGCAGTACACAGGCAAAAAAGCAAGTAGCGGTGTATTGCAGATAAAAGAAGGAGCGAAGGTGGTGTTTTCGCAAAACGTCGATTTTAACGCTGGAACCGATGTAAAAACGGTTTCAGGTTTGTTGCAAGCCGATAAAATTGGTTCGAAAGTGTACACGGCGGTGTATCAAACGTCGATTTCCGAAAAAAATAAATACAACAATAATCAGGTTTTTGCGGTTGAAATCGTTGACCAGCGTGCTGAAATTGCGATTGTTTCCACGGTTAATCATCCGGATTTAGGAGCATTAAAGCGCGCCATCGAAACCAATGCGCAACGTAAAGTTACTATTCTAAAACCTTACGAGGCTTTAGAAGAAAAAACTTACAATGCCTATATTTTATACCAGCCGAACCAAAATTTTAAGAAATTGTGGACGAAGCTCGAAAACGACAATCAAGGTATTTTCTTCATTACGGGCATGTCGACCGATTTCCCCTTATTAAACACGTGGCAATCGGTTTACAACTTTAAGATGTCGGCACAAACCGAGGATTACCGACCTTCACAAAAAACCGATTTCACCTTGTTTGCGCAAGAGCCAATAAATGTTGATTCGTGGTCGCCGTTGCAGAATCCGTATGGCACGATTAGTCCGAGTCAGAATCGTTCGGTTTTGTTTAGTTCTCGAATTAACAACATTGAAACAGGTGTCGACATGTTCGCTTTCGCGGAAGCAAAAGGTCGCCGATTGGCCTTTCTTTTCGGCGAAGACAGCTGGAAATGGCGCTTGGCAGATTACGCTCAAAATCGCAATTTCGAAGCTTTCGATTTGTTGATTGACAAAACCATTCAATACCTGACGGCTAATCAGAAGAAGAGTCGTTTGTTGCTCGATTACGAGAAGTTTTACAATTCGGGCACTGCTGTGGAAATTACCGCACAGGCGTTCAATAAAAACTTTGAGTTTGATCGCGAGGCGGAACTCATTTTATCTCTTACGCAAATTGCCACCAACAAAACGCGTAAAGTGGAAATGCCGCGAGGTGAGAGTGTGTATAAATCGACTTTTGATAACCTATCGCCCGGAAAGTATCGATTTACCGTGACTTACACCGGTGGCGGTGCGGCTTCGGGATATTTTGAAGTTTTGGACTACGATGTGGAACGCCAATTTGTAAATGCCGATTTCACAAAAATGTCGGAACTCGCTACACAAACGTCGGGCGGTGTTTTTCTTGCTAATCAAACTCCTGCATTGATCGATAAATTGCTAAACGACAAGCAGTTTAAAGCCGTTCAGAAAGAAACTTCTAAATCGACATCTTGGATCGATTTATTCTGGTGTTTATTGGTGTCGGGCTTGTTGTTGGGCGCCGAGTGGTTCCTCAGAAAATATCGCGGTTTGTCATGATACGTTTGCTATTTATTGCCGCACTTTTCCTTTCCACGCAAGTGAGTTTTGCCCAAACTTGGGAACGAAACTTAGAGAAAGCCTTTGCCGATTCTAAAAGTCAGCGAAAAGAAATTCTTTTAGTATTTACGGTTCGCGATCACTGCGAAACCTGCGATTTGTTGGAACAACGCGTGTTTCAATCGGAGTATTTCAAGCAGGAAGTTGCTTCGCGCTACATCTTGTTTAAATACGATTTCGAAACCGATAAGCACAGCATCAGCGAGCAAGAGTTGGCAGCACGATTGCGGATGGTGGAGAAATACAACAAAGACGGCTTTTTTCCGTACTTGGTTTTGGTGGCTCCCGACGGTCGGATTCTCAAATCGCGCGGCAGTTACGACGGCGAATCGGTGGCTTCTTTTCTTAAGTTTTTAAAATAAACCACTCGATTTTAAAAAGTGCAGCGATCGCAATCGCCGTAAGAAAACGTTATCGTAACCATTTGTTTAAAAAAACTCTGTAGTTGAGGCGCTTTTTGCTTGTCAACGTTAAAAAAATCTGTAATATTTGTAAGAGTAACATTTCAAATTTCGTTGTTGCACACACGCTATTGATGCGGCTTTAAAACGGGCCATTTCGTTTTTCAGTACTGTACAAAGGCAGATTCAATTTGAAATGAAATCAAAAGGCAGTTTGCAATCGTGCGTACAAGCCAATTAAACGAGAATCGTACACATTAATGGAATCGATAGTATCAAAAGTGAATCAGTCAGACAACCAAGCCATCGTGGAACCGCGTTTGAATATCATTTTGACAACAGATGAAGACGACTTTAGGCCGGTTTATATCGCAGGAAATTTCAATAATTGGGACACGCAAGATTCGAATTACGAAATGGAGCGACTCGAAAACGGTTTGTATCATTTTACTTTTCCAACCGACTTTACTTTTCCCGAGCCTTTACAGTACAAGTTTACCAAAGGCGATTGGAGTGAAGTGGAAATTGATCGTTTTGGAAACCGAACCGAAAATCGCGTTTGTCCCGATTTAAAAGGCGTTCGCCGCGAACACGTTGCGAAATGGCGTAAAAATTGGTTGCCATTTAAACCAAATTTCTTGCCGCAGGTGCAACTCATTTCCGATGAGTTTGAAATGCCGCAACTCAACAAAAAACGTAAAGTTTGGGCGCTTTTACCACATGATTACGACCAAACCGACGAGCGTTATCCGGTTCTTTATCTGCAAGATGCACAGAATCTGTTCAACGAAAGTAGCGGATTCGGCAATTGGGAAATCGACAAGAAATTGGCGGTTATGTCGGAATACAAAATCGGAAAAATTATTGTCATTGCCGTAGAACACGCCGAAGCCGACCGTATTAAAGAATACAACGTTGGAAATACTGTTTTGGGCGTTGGCCAAGGTAAGAAGTACATTCGTTTTATAACAGATACGCTAAAACCTTTCGTTGACAAGCGCTACCGCACACTAACCGAACGCGAGCACACAGGTATTGGCGGCAGTTCTATGGGTGGATTAGTCAGTTTATTCAGCGGATTGTTGTATCCGGAAGTGTACGGAAAACTCATGATTTTTTCGCCTTCGCTGTGGGTAGTTCCCAAGCTGAAAATCGATGAAGAAGATCTTGCTCTACAAGGCAGTACCAAGATTTATCTGTATGCGGGCGGCGACGAGTCGGAAACCATGGTAAAACACGTCACGCAGTTCAAACGCAATTTATTGCAATCCAAACAATTGTCCGAAAAAGTACAAATACAACTCAGTATCAATCACCACGGAAAACACAACGAAACGTATTGGAGCGACGAGTTTCCAAAGGCAATTGAATGGCTCTTTTTCCAAAAAAAATAAATTATGAAACTCTCTTTTCAACACGATATTCCGTCTTTTTCTGGAAACTTTATCATTCCGGTCTTTGAAACGGGTCCGAACCATTTAGTGCCCATCGAATTTTACGGCGTTAGCGTACCGTCGAAAGTTTTTTACGGAAAAGCTAACGAAATTTACGCCATCGAAAAATACGATAACGTTCACTTATTCATCGGTTTAGGAAAAACACCTGATTACAAATCGGTCGTAACCATGTTCCGTCGTGCGGCACATAAATACCCCGAGTTTTTCAACAAAGCGGTTTTGATTGATTTACCAAATGGACTCGAACCGCAGCTCGTTTCAGCGCTCGTTTCCGGACTCAAACTCGGAACCTACAAAATAGGGCATTTCAAAAACGAAAAGCCACATCCGATTACGAATTCTGATTTTGCACTCACCATAAATAATTACAAATCGGAAGAAGCCTTTCTACAAAAAGCGTTAATCTTGGCAGATGCGCAGTTGCAATGCATGCAATGGGTTGATTTACCACCAAATGTCGTAACGCCCGAGTATATGGCAAAAGCGGGTACCGATTTGGCAAACGAAACCCAGTTTCAAGCCACGGTTCTCGACAAAAACGCCTTGCAGGAATTAGGTATGGGCGCTTTACTAGCAGTGGGACAAGGAAGTAAAAACGACGCGCGATTGCTCGTGCTCGAACTCAATCCGGAAGCCGAAGGCAAACATTATGCGTTGGTTGGTAAAGGCGTAACCTTCGATACCGGCGGACTCAACATCAAAACAGCAGGCATGCAATTCATGAAGTCGGATATGGCTGGCGCCGCGGCCGTGGTTGCCACGATGCACTATTTGGCAAAATCCGATTCGAAAAAGCGCGTTACAGCGGTGGTTCCGCTGTGTGAAAATGCAGTAGATGCAGCTTCGCTAAAACCGTCGGCTGTTATCGAAGCCTTCAATAAAAAAACAATCGAAATTATCGATACCGACGCGGAAGGCCGACTCATACTTGCCGATGCGCTTGCATACCTCATTGCTAAGCACAAACCCGACGTTATTGTAGATATTGCAACCTTAACCGGCAGCAGCGTGGCTACTTTTGGGTACGAATGCGGTGCGCTGTTTACCAATAACGTTGATTTAGAATTTGCGTTGCGAAGCGCTGGAAACCAAGTGGGCGAAAAACTCTGGCCGTTGCCTTTGTGGAGCGCTTACGACCCAGACATCAGCAGCGATATTGCCGATGTGCGCAACTACAGCGGAAAACCGATTGCCGGCGCGATAACGGCTGCAAAATTCCTCGAATACTTTACCGATAAGCACGAAGCTTGGGCGCATTTAGATATAGCCGGTGTGGCCTTTGGCGATAGCGAATTTGCAAAATTTAAACACGCTACGGCCTTCGGAGTTAATTTATTAAGTACATTTATTGAAAATCACTAACAGATGGAAAACACAGCCAAAACCTTCGTTTGTATCTCAAATTACTTTAAAGGATCCGATTTTCTAATAAACCTGAAGAAGCTAAACAATAAAGTTTTTCTCATCACTTCAGAAAAGTTAAACAACAAGCCGTGGCCGTTCGAGTATATCGATGAGGTTTTTTATATGCCCGGTCAGGATGTCGATTGGAATTTGGAGCATTTGTTGTTGGGAATCAGTAATTTGATGAAGCACGAAAAAATTGATGCTGTGGTAGCGCTCGACGATTTCGACGTAGAAAAAGCGACGTACATCCGCGAAAATTTACGCATCGACGGTATGGGGCAAACTACCGGCAGATATTTCCGCGATAAGCTCGCCATGCGTATGCGTGCCAAGAGTTGTGGCATTTCAAACCCTAAATTTTCGGCACTTTTTAACGATAACGAAATCAATAATTTCGCCGATTCGGTTGCGGCGCCTTGGGTGTTAAAACCGCGTTCGGAGGCTTCGGCATCCGGAATTATCAAGGTGCACAACAAGGAAGAATTGTGGAATAACATCAACGAGCTAGGCAACAACCGCTTCAAGTATTTGGTCGAGCAATTTCGTCCGGGTGCTGTGTATCACTGTGACAGCTTGATAGTAAACGGTAAGATTTTGTTTAGCATCACGTCTAAATATTTGGCAACACCTATGGAAATCTCGCAGGGCGGTGGCATTTTCCGTTCGGCGGTGATCGAGTACGGTTCCGAAGACGATATGGCGATCAAAGCCTGCAACGAGCAAGTAATAAAAGGATTCGGATTGAAGCACGGTGCGGCGCATTCGGAGTACATTAAATGCAACGACGACGGCAAGGTGTATTTCCTCGAGACGTCGAGTAGAGTAGGTGGAGCGCACTTAGCCGAAATGGTAGCAGCAGCGTCGGACATTAATTTGTGGGCCGAATGGGCGGCTATTGAAGATGCTTTGGCAAAAGGGCACACGTACAAATTACCAAAGGTGAAAAAGGAGTATGCGGGCATCGTACTCACGCTTTCTAAATACGAGCATCCCGATTTGAGTGCTTTTAACGACCCAGAGGTTTGTTTCCGCGTACCGTTGGAGTACCACGCCGGCCTGATTGTTAAATCTAAAGACCGCGACCGCGTGATGCATTTACTGGACGACTACGCCACCCGCCTCACAACCGACTTTGCCACAGTAGCTAAACAACAAGAAGTCAAGAATTTACATTAAAAGAAAAGGATTAGTTTTTAGAAGCTAATCCCGTTTTTCGCTACAAGTACGCAGCCCAAGAAGGTATTTTGCACGTGCAGCTCGCGGCTTCCGTTGGTCGCCACAGCTTTCGGCAAAATAGTCTTCTTGGGCTTTGCGCGCTTTTCGCTGCAACCGGGGCTAGGAAAAGCGTTACTGACGTTTAGTGGAAAAAACGTACACTCATAAAAGATGAAAAGCGAAGCGAGTGTGCGATTTAATGTAGAAAAGTATGCAGAATTTAATTGGTATAACGAGATGTTATTAAATTATTTAAGGTGGTTTTGGAGATTGGTAAATATGTGGGAATTTTGTTGAGTGGTAAGCTAGTTTACGTGCTTTCCAGACTTCCATCTTAAAAGTCGTTCATTTTTTGCATTTATTGGCAATCTAGGATTGAATTCGTATAACTGTTCAAGTTTGTTAATTGCCAAATCAAACGTAATTAAGTTTGTTAATAGCAATTGATCAAATACGTATAAAATTCCTCGAACTGAGATTCCGTTAGCTAAAGCTTGTTTTCTCAATCTTGCATCGCCAGATAGTAAAATTCCTTGTAACTTTTCAGCATAATGCCAAACCGAACAATCTTCAAAACTGAGACCAGAGCTATGTTTCAATATATTTAAAATTCTATTATAGTCCTCAATATCATTTGTTTCGATTATTTCAATGTCGCCTGAATCTTTATAGTAGTCAATGATATTCTTTTGTTCTTCATTAAGTTCTTCATAAACAAAATCGGTTGTCTTCAATTCCATTTCCAATTTAATGAATTCATTCATCAAATCTAATTGAACTAGATCAATCAATATATTGGCATCATTGATAATAACTCTCATCAGAAATCACAGCAATGAATTCTCAATAAGTAAGTTTATATTTCGATTCAATAAAGATGAGGCTTTACTAATCGATATCATTTCTTGAGATAAAGCTCTGTAGACGAGTTGCTCGAATCTATTTGATTTTTCAGGAGTTTGAAACCGCTCCAAATTAACTTCCTTTTTTAAGCTTGGGTCAAAATTTAATTTTTTGTAGAATTCAATTTTTTTGTTGTCGGTAAAAATACCACTATCAACTAATCTGTGAACAATAGCCTGAATACTTATCCCATATTTTTCCTGAACTCCAATCAATTCATTTAACGAAATGACATCTCTTTTCACTCCAAATTCTTTCAGTACAAGTTTTTTTGGAAACAGAAATTCAGCTGCAAACTTATTGCAATAGTTTTCCTGATCTTTAAGGCTGCAATCTGGAAGATTCAATAATAAATGTCCGAGTTCGTGTAACACAGTAAATCGCTTTCTTTCAACTGGGAAGTTTCCGTTTACAACAATAACAGGAAACTTATCATTAACAAAAGTTGCAACACCATCAAAAGTATCATCTACATCAAATAACTCTACGACTTTTATCTCTTTATCTTCTAATAACTGAATGATATTATGAATAGGATCTAATCCAATTTCCCATTCAGTTCTTAACAACAAAACGATTCTCTCAATATCATCAATATTTTGAATATTTTCCAGTCCAATAATATTTGGAAAAGAATAATCAATTTGTAGCAACTCTTCAATCTCTAGATAGTTTTCAAGATTTAATTTGATTCTTTGTTCGAGAGATTCTTGTTTTTTTATCGAAAAAGAACTTTTCTTTCTAAAATTCAAAACCCCTAATTCTATTTTACTAGGCTTAAAAAAATAATCTATTTTAACGTTCAAAGATTTACCTAACTTTAAAAGAGTAGAACTAGATGGAATAGATTCGCCTTTTTCATATTTACTAATCATTTGTTTTGAAACGCCAACCAAATCGGCTAATTCTTGTTGTGAAAAGCCCTTCAATGCTCTTGCATTTTTAATTTTCTGTGAAACTATTTCTTTCATAGCGATAAAATTTGGTTGACAAATTTATGAAATTATCGAGAAATGTCAACCAAAGTTTGAAAAACCAAAATCGCTAACAGCAGTACTCGTCGCACAACCTCAAAATTCAATCTAAATAGAACTGTTTAACCTTCAGATATTATAAAAGAAATTGTTTAGTACACGACAAAAAACATAATTGATTAAAAATCAATAA